>JBARXI010000364.1:0-2476 GCA_049647275.1 Microcoleaceae cyanobacterium | reverse complement strand
GAAGTCCCGCGTTCTCCTCGTCGGGAACGTCGTATGGGAAAGCGACCATGTTATAATAGAAGAACACAGGGGGAGGGCATCACCTCTGTATAAACTGCAACTCCTTTGCGGGTTGAAGAATCCCGCGTTGTCGCTCAAGCAAGGGCGTCGGGAGTATGTCAATCCTCTCGGTTAAAACCCAAGTGGAAATCTTATTTCTTTCTCTTGGTGCGCATTCCCTCACAGGAGTGCGCATTCCCTCTCTTGGTCAGCTACCAGGTGCGTCTGTCGCCGACGCGGGGTCTGACCGCTCTCTTGGTCGAATGGATATGGCGTTTTGCGTTCCGCAAAGCTCCGCTAACGCGTAAGCGTCCCGGAGGGAAAGGTTTCCCGCTCTTTCAGAGCCGCTCCGCGCTCCGCCATCCCACCCTACGGGAAGCTCCGCTAACGACCGCTTTTCTCCTTAAAAGGAGAGGCTTTAAACCTAGGCGGGATTAATTATCAATTATCCATTGATAAGAAGTATATGGCGTTTTTCTTCAGGAGAAATAATCCACAAAAAATTGTTAGGTAGGGTATTTAATAATTAACAATTAATGATGAATAATGAAGTAGACCTTGGTAATTTTTGTGCGTTATGTATCAAATTGTAAATCCGAGCAAAAGTCAGTTATCTCAGTCATTATAAGCATTTTGTTGCTAAATATGCAAAGTCTTTTTTTAGCTTGCTCTACTTAACAATTAATCATGAATAATTAATTATTACCTCTTTTTAAAAGAAAGAAGATTGATTAAAATATTTTTTTTCTTTTGACTCCTGCAGGACTTACGCACAAACGCTAAGAGTAGGGGCAATTCATGGAAAGCGGAGCATTCCGTTTGCGTAGCATTCCGTAGGAAAGGAAATTGCCCCTACCATGAATTGCTCTTACAAAAAAACACTACTTACAGATGCTTTGCGTAAGTCCTGTCCTGGAAAGGAGATGCTTTAAATCTTTATTTTTAGGTACATTTTCTCTCCTTACTTTCTAAAATACCGAATTAAGTACCCATCTAATTACAACAAGTCATATTTAATTTATTCAAATAGCAAAGAACATGAACAAAATCAAGTTAAGTATTATTTGTGGAATATTAATAGTCGGGTTTGGTTGTAGTCAGCAAGTTGAAAATACAACTTTGGAAAGTCCGTCACCATCACCAATACAAGAGTCTCCACCTAGTTCTATTTCTCTCAATAAAACGGATAAACAGGTAGATGAAAAAACAGAAAAAAGTTTAACAGAGGCACTCAATTCTTATTTACAGGAATTAGGTGTTAATTTAGAGACTGGGCAAACCTATAAGACTGAATATATTGACTTGAATAATGATGGAATTAAAGATGCTTTAGTTTTGATTAATATACCAGATTGGTGCGGTACTGGAGGCTGTAGTTTATTTGTTTTTCAGGGAGGAAAAGAAAAGTTTCAGTTTGTGTCTCAATCTAGCCTAATTAATCAGCCATTTACAGTAAATGAAACTCAAACAAATGGTTGGCGAGATTTAGTTGTTGAAGTAAGTGGTGGTGGTGCAAAACCTCAGACTGTTGCTTTGAAATTTGATGGTAAAGTTTATCCGTCAAATCCTTCTTTGGAATCTCCTATCACTCCAGAAAATTCTGTTGAAGGGGTGAAGGTATTTCCTATAGTAGAATAAATAGAAGTGTTTAGATTAAAAAGCAAATGTCATCTCACATTCTTGTAGTTGAAGATGAGGCAAAACTAGCTCAGTTTATTGAGCTAGAACTTAAGTATGAAGGTTATCAAGTAACGGTGGCTAATGATGGATTCACCGGAATAACAATGGCACGAGAAATTAAGCCAGATTTGATAATTCTTGACTGGATGTTACCTGGTTTATCGGGATTAGAATTATGTCGTCGTTTGCGAACTACTGGTGATAAAGTACCAGTTATTTTATTAACAGCTAAGGATGATGTGAGCGATCGCGTGGCTGGGCTAGATGCAGGGGCAGATGATTATGTTTTAAAACCTTTTAGTGTGGAAGAATTATTAGCTAGAGTTAGGGCACATCTCAGACGTACTCAAGAACCTAATCCGGATTTATTAATGTTTGAAGACCTGACTTTAAACCGGGGTACAAGAGAAGTTTTTCGTAGTAATAGGTCAATTGAATTAACAGCCAAAGAATTTGATTTATTGGAATATTTAATCGCTCATCCTAGGCAAGTTTTGACACGAGATAGAATTTTAGAAACTGTCTGGGGTTATGATTTTATGGGAGATTCAAATATTATTGAAGTTTATATTCGTTACTTACGTCTGAAGTTAGAAGCAAACAATGAAAAACGTTTAATTCAAACTGTGCGAGGAGTCGGTTATGTGTTGCGTGATTAACTCAGAAAGAAGGTTTTAGGTTTTAGGTAAAAAGAGGTTATTTATTTCAAACTGTTAACCTTTTCATCAAACCTACAAGCTTGAATAAAGAGGGAAGA
>JBARXI010000363.1:0-2485 GCA_049647275.1 Microcoleaceae cyanobacterium | reverse complement strand
ATAGATTTTTGTTTCTATCGCAATGCTATTGTGTGGAGGAATTTTGCTTTTTCAGGGGTGGAGACTCGAGCCAATATTATCTTTTGCTATGTTTTCGTTAAATACTATATTGGTCTTTTTGTTAATTAAAACTTTTCTATACAATTTTGTTTCTAATCAAAAAGTTTTTAATATTATTCAATAGATTTTTGTTTCTATCGCAATGCTATTGTGTGGAGGATTTTTGCTGTTTCAGGGATGGAGGCTCGACCCCATATTATCTTTTGCTATGTTTTTGTTAATTAGTGTATCTATATTTTTGTGGATTAAAGATATCTCTAAATAAGTTGCTTCGATACTCCAACAAAAATCTTGAATAACAGAGATAAAAAATCTGAAGCTTGCTAACTCTTTTTCGTAACGCTCTAAAAACCAAAGTAGATAAGAAATTCTCTAACTAATAGCAAATCAAAAAAAAAGATAGTTACAGTAAAATCACTGGTAAAACTATTAAGGGATTTGCCATTCTCGATTCTCTTAACTGGGTGACTCCTACAAAAAAACTTTGTAGCAATATTTTTTGAAACGGGTACAACTATCGATAAATTCAGAAATAATTTCCGAAAATATCAAAAAATTCTTGGTTAAACCATGTCAGAAAATTCATTTCAAAAAGATAGTTTAGGTTGGCAAATTCGGCAACTACAACAAAAAATTAGCGAATGGTGGGAACTCAAAACTTCTCAAACTGCGGATAATTTACCAGAGGTAAACTTGCCTTCATGGTGGGATAATCCCATAATATTAACTATAGCTAAAACAATTGCTTGGCTACTTTTTGCTTGTCTGTTGAGTTGGCTAGCTATACAAATTATCAGAATGATAAACCCTTATATTTATAGCATCCGTAATCAAATCAACCCAACGACAAAAACTAGAGAAAAATTAGAGCCAGAATTATCAGTTACTGCCTGGTTAAATCAATCGCAAAAATTTCAACAAACAAACAATTACCGAGAAGCTTGTCGTTGTTTATATATGGCAATGTTACAAGGATTAAACGAGCGAGAAATTATTGCCAACCAACCCAGTCGCACTGATGGAGAATATCTAGAATTAATTCAACAATTATCTCAACCCCAACCATATCAAAAATTATTTATAACACATCAGCAGTTATTATTTGGTAACTCAGATGTTTCGGCTGCGGTGTTTCAAGAATGCCAACAAGCTTATCAGCAAATTAAGGATGAAAAGAACTAATAAATTATGGTTATTTGGAGCGGTTGCTCTAATTGCAATTATTATAATTACTATTTTTTCAGCACCAACAAATAATCAATTAAATAACAGCTCTACTTATAGTCGTACCCCAGATGGATATGGTGCATGGTACAATTTTATGTTAGAAAAAGGTGTAGAAATTAAACGATGGGAAAAACCATTTATAGACTTACAAAATAGTCGAGATATCAATTTACCTGTAATTTTATTACAGGTTAATAATAAACTTGAAAATCTAGCAATTTATCCAGAAATTGAAGATTGGATAAAACAAGGAAATATTTTGGTAATTTTAGGCATAAAGACAAATGTAACAAAAGCAAATTTTACTACTCTCCATGATACAGAAGTAGGAAAAGTGAAAATAGAAACAAGGCGTAGGGCAGCAAAATTGATAGAAGAAAAAGAAGAGATTTTATTAGGCGATCGCTACGGTGCTATAGTGTGGAAAAAACAGTTTGGCGAAGGAAAAATTATCTTAGCTAGCACTCCACATTTAGCAGCTAATGCTTATCAAGATATACCTGAAAATTATGATTTTTTAGCTCAACTCGTCACCCAAAGTCAACAACCAATTTTAGTGGATGAATATATTCATGGTTATAAAGACCAAGAAGTGATTAAACAAGAGGTGAGAGAAAGTCTAATTAATTATTTAGTCAAAACACCTTTATTTCCAGTTTTCATCCAGGGATTGATTATTTTAGTTATCCTAATTTTTGCCCAAAATCGGCGTTTGGCTAAACCGATAAAATTATCAGCACCAATAGTTGATAATAGTCAAGCTTATATTCAAGCTTTAGCAGGAGTCTTACAAAAAGCAGAAAGTCGGGAATTTATCTTAGAAACTCTAGGGAAGGAAGAAGAAATTCTACTGCAAAAAAAATTAGGTTTAGGAGAAATTTCACTCGATTATAAATTTTTGATAGATGCTTGGATACAACAAACTGGAGAGCCAGCAACTGAATTAGAAAAACTGGTGAAAATGAAATCTCAAAAACGAAAAATTAGTGAATCAGAGTTACTGACTTGGTTAGATAAATGGCAGGAAATATTTCTAGCTGAAAATCAAGCAAACAGGGATTTTTGACAGGAATGTATGAATAATTAAAATCTCATTCTACGGCTATCTAAAATTAGGCTCAGGAGAAATTACAGTTAATGATAAATTTTTGATAGATGCTTCGAGACAAAAAATTGGGAAGCCAGCAACTGAATTAGA
>JBARXI010000362.1:0-14352 GCA_049647275.1 Microcoleaceae cyanobacterium | reverse complement strand
GGTGTTTTAGGTGGTAGGTGGTAGGTTGTAGGTTTTAGGTTTTAGGTGGTAGGTTTTAGGTTGTAGGTTTTAGGTTTTAGGTTTTAGGTGGTAGGTTTTAGGTTGTAGGTTGTAGGTTTTAGGTTTTAGGTTTTAGGTTGTAGGTGGTAGGTGGTAGGTTGTAGGTTGTAGGTTTTAGGTTTTAGGTTTTAGGTTGTAGGTTGTAGGTGGTAGGTTTGGTTTTAGTTTGTAATTCTGTGGAGAAAGAGTAAAAAAAGTGGTTGAAGTTCAGAGTTATCGGGATTTAAAAGTCTGGAATCGGGCAATGGATTTGGTCGAAGAATGCTACCGACTTACTTCCAAATTACCAGCAACAGAGATGTATGGACTGAGGAGTCAAATTCAACGTTCAGCAGTTTCTATTCCTGCTAATATTGCTGAGGGTAAGGGAAGAGATCATTTAAAAGAATATATTAGACCTCTCTATAGCCAATGGTTCTCTAAAAGAGTTAGAGACACATTTGTTAATATGTGGTCGCTTAACCTATCTCGATAACTCAGAACTTCATACCATTTTAGAGCTAACTTCAGAATTAGGAAAAATGCTCAAGAGTCTAATGGAAAAATTGAAAAGAAGGTGTTAAGGAAGGTGTTAGGTGGTAGGTGGTAGGTGGTAGGTGGTTCAGAAAAGTTTTGAAGTTATAATTTCCTTGATATTCTACTGGTGACCAAATAACCTCTTTCACCTAAAATCTTAATAACTACAAAAAATTGAACAATCATTCTGAAAAGCTTCTACAAAAAGAGTGGAAATTAACTCAACTGGGGCTGTTGCTCTTTCCCCTACTTCCCACCCTCGGTACATTAAGTCTAATTCTGGCAACCATTAGTACCTGGAAGCAAAAATGGCGCAGAATTATTCGCCTTCCCCACAATATTGCACTAGCTGGCCTCGGTGTGTGGCTGGCGATCGCGACAATTTTTGCCCATGACCGCCAGGAAGCTGTTTTAGGATTAGCTAATTTATTACCTTTTTTTGCAGTATTTGCTGCTTTTAGCACTTTAATTCAAAGGCCATCTCAACTACGCCGACTTTCTTGGATGATGGTCATTTCTTCGGTGCCAGTGGTTATTCTGGGTTTTGGACAATTATTTTTAGGTTGGTCTGGCCCGCTACATTTACAGATTATTTTCGGTTGGATGCTTGCGCCACAGGGCAACCCTCCGGGGCGAATGGCTTCGGTGTTTATGTATGCGAATATTCTGGCTATTTATTTGACGGTTGTTTTTATTCTGGGGTTGGGGTTGTGGCTTGAATTGTGGAAAGGATATCCCCCCAACCCCCCTTTGAAAGGGGGGCTAAAACAGGTTGCACATTGGGTGAAATCTTTAGGGGTGAATTTGGATAAAAGGTTAAAGCGCTTTAGGAATAATTCTCCTGTTACCTCTACTTCTACAGCAAATCCCCCCAACCCTTCAAAAGGGGAGCTAAAAATAGTAAAAAATCTGGCTTTGGAAAAATTCCTATTCCTATTTTTAACAGTTGCAGTTATTTTGAATGGCGTTGCTCTGATATTGACAAATTCCCGCAATGCTTGGGGGTTGGTTGTATTTGCTGGTCTTGCTTATGCTGTTTATTTGGGTTGGCGGTGGTTGGTGGGGTTGGTAATAACGGCAGTAGCGACTGTTTTTGGGGCTGCTTTTACTCCGGCTCCTTTGCGGGAATGGTTGCGGGTAATAGTGCCAGAATATTTTTGGGCGCGACTAACAGATCGAGATTTCGATCGACCTTTTGCCATTCTACGGAGCACCCAATGGCAATTTGCCTGGAATATGACTTTAGAAAAGCCTTTGAGTGGTTGGGGGCTGCGAAATTTCACCCCACTTTATGAAGCACAGATGCAAATGTGGCTCGGTCATCCCCACAATTTATTATTGATGTTGACGGCGGAAACTGGAATTCCTGCTGCTTTATTTTTGTTTGGTTGGGTGGGTTGGATATTAGCAAAGGCAGGGTTATTTTTGATTAATTGGTCTGTAGTTTATTCTAGGGGAGAGCGGTTAATCTTTTTTAGTTATTTAGTAGCTTTTGGTGCTTGTACTATATTTAATATGTTTGATGTGACGTTGTTTGATTTACGAGTTAATACAATGGGATGGTTACTTTTAGCGGCTATTTGTGGAGTTAGCGATCGCCTAAAGTAATTTCATTTGTGGCAAAAAACTAAGTAGGGGTAATTCATGAATTACCCCTACTATTTTTAGTCATCAACCACAGCAATATTTTTTCAACATGATATAACAGAATTCTATCAAATTATGGCCTCAATTTCTAGAGGAAATTTTGTGCGAAATTAAACCCTCTGCTCTTGAAGTTTTACAATATAAAATACAAAAGGTTAAAAATAATGGGGAGCACAACAACTGTGAGTACACAAGGCAAATGGGTATGCGATGGAGCACCCAAAAATAGCGATCGAGAATACTACGGCGCAGGGCCCCACGAACCCTGCGAAAATGATGGCCCAGACTGTATGATGTGTGGTTTACCCAAGGAGGCAATGACACCACCTAAAACTATTGTTTCCCGTCGTGGAGGTGGGGGTGGAAGTGGGGGTGGAAGTGGCGGTGGAAGAGTAGCAAAGGAGCCGATAATAGCGATCGCCATACTTTTGTTGTTTATGGTTGGGGGTGCAGGGGGTTTTTGGTATTTAACTAGAGAAAAATCTCAGGAGCAAACTGAAATAGTTGACACCAACAAAAATCAAGATACAACTACACCTACTCAGACAAATTCTTTAGCTATTATCAGCGACACTGCTTCTAACCCTCTACTTATTAGTCAAGGGGAAACAGTATTGTTTGCGGGAGGTAAAAATTTTCAACAGAAAAGCACCGCAGCAGAAGCTTTTGCCAACAAAAATTGGGATACAGCCATTCAACAATATCAACAAGCAGTGAGAGCTGACCCCAACGACCCAGAAGCAAAAATTTATCTCAACAATGCTAAAGCTAAAAAGTCTGGCAACTTGATGACGATGGCGGTGGTGGTGCCAGTTACCCCTAGTGTGAATGAGGCGAAGGAAGTGTTGCGTGGTGTGGCGCAATATCAAGATGAGTTTAATGGCACTTTACCAGGGCAGTTTTTGGAAGTGGTTATTGTGGATGAAGCTCAGGGAAATTTGGCTGAGTCGTTGGCGCAAGATTTAATTAATTCCCCGGTGAATGTTTTGGGAGTTATGGGTCATGGGGTGGATAGTTATAGTCGTCAGGCGTTGCAGTTGTACGAACAAAATAATTTGGCGGTTTTGTCTTCTTTGAATACGGCTATTACTAGCAGTGGGGGTAAGTCTACTGTGCGGACAATTCCTTTGAGTCAAAGTGCAACTCTTTTGGGTAGGTATTTGGAAAATGTGGGGGAAACTTTAGCTAATTATGCGGTTAAAAATAACTCGCCAGCAAATGTGATTGTTTTTTATAATTCTGATAGCCCATACAGTCAACAATTGAAAAATCAGTTTGTGAATGGGATGTCAAATACTAATGGCAAAGTAATAGAAGAGGTTGATATTACTGTCGCAGGTTTTGATGCTAGTAAGGCGATGGAAAATGCTGGGGCGAATGGTGCAAATGTGGCGTTTTTGGCTTTGAGTAAAAATAAAGTTAATACGGCAATTAATCTGGGAAAAGCTAATAATAATAGATTAAGTTTATTGGGAGCGGATGAACTTTATAATCCTACTATTTTAGCTAAAGGAAATGAGGCGATAAATGGTTTGGTTTTGGCAGTGCCTTGGCAGTGGAATCAAAATGATAGTTTTGCAAGTCAGGCTGCTAAACTTTGGCAAGGTAGAATTAGTTGGCGTACTGCTACGAGTTATGATGCAACTCAGGCTTTAGTAACGGCTTTTGAAAATTCTCCAGGCGATCGAGCGGGTATTTCTCAAGAGTTGAATCAAGGTGTTAGTTTGGCTAAGTCTGTTACTGATTTTAATATTTTTGATAAGATTCCTTTGGTAAAAGCTGTGCCTGGTAAAGCAGCAGGATTTAATTATCAATTTGACTCAATTCAGTAGTTTCGGGAGGGGGTAATTGTGAATTTGAAAGTAGGTTGGGTAGAACGAAGTGAATCCCAACAAATATAGTGATGGCTATCAACAAAGTAGATTGGGTAGAATGAAGTGAATCCCAACAATTACCAAATGTATCTATTGGTTTTCCCTGACAATAAGAAAGCAATTTTGCCTCAAGCAAATCTACAATTCTCAAAAAGAATTATTATAAATAGATGGTCTGTTTATAACAAACCGAAGCCTAAAATTTACCAGCATCAATATATGTTGGGTTTCCTGCCGTCAACCCAACCTACAAATTTTTTTCATTCTTAAAAATTATGGTTAATTATCGTCGTCAATTATGGCTATATCCTCTATTTCAAGTGCCATTAATGTTAATGGTAGCTTGTTTGATTATTGCAGCATTGGGTTGGTTTTTAAGTTGGGGCAGACCCCCTGTAGCAGTTGCAGTTGCTCTGGATTTTAGTAGTAGTACAGCAGGAATTGTTAGACAACAAGAAATTGAAGCAGTTAATTCTTATTTAGACCAAAATCAACAATTAAATAATCCCAACCAAGTGCAGATATTTGGTTTTGCTAGTAAAGTTAAACCTCTAACAACTGAGTTTAAAACCGATAGTATTCAAGTAAAAAATCAGTTAAAACAGTCTATGCAGAATACAACTTTAGAAAGAGAATTAGGAGGTGGAACGAATCTGAATTTAGCAATTCAAGCTGGCACAGATGCTTTAAGTGGGGTAGAAAAACGTTGTCGAGAATTATTGATTGTTACTGATGGGGAAGTGAATGTTGATGAGCGAGTAATTAATAGTGCAATTGATAATAATGTTAAAATTAATGCTGTAGTATTAGGAGGGCGAAATTCTCCAGCAGTAGAAACAGC
Source organism: Microcoleaceae cyanobacterium (assembly GCA_049647275.1). Taxonomy (GTDB): domain Bacteria; phylum Cyanobacteriota; class Cyanobacteriia; order Cyanobacteriales; family Microcoleaceae; genus JASJEE01. The sequence goes on along the minus strand of JBARXI010000362.1, from coordinate 9,414 downwards.
AACTAACAGAAGCGATGGAATTTATTTACAGGATGAAGCGAGTAATTTAGAAGGGTTATTTTCTGACACATTGTTTACTCAGTTTAATAGTAATAATCGATGGATGAGGTTTTGGTTGGCGGGGGCTTTTATCTTTTTGATGTGGATGTTAATATTGCCTTTAGACCGTTGGGTATTTCAAGGTATAATTGGCTTAAATATGACATTGGGCGGTCAAATAGCTTTGGCAAATGCTCTATTTTGGACGATTTTAACATTGACTCTAATTTGGAGACTTTGGGGTTTACCTTTTGGAGCATCTTGTTAAATTAGAGTCTAGGATATTTCTATTGTCATTGCGTTAGCGCAGCTTTGCGATAGCAAGCGGAAGGCAAAAAAACTGAACTTTCTGAATATGGCAATCTCTATTCAGTTTATTTCAGTGCTCAAAAAAAAAGTCTCTCTATCTGTCATTGCGATGGGGAGGTAAACAGTTAATAAACTGAATCTAAAATTAATCCCCCGTGGCAATCTCTATTCAGTTTATTTCAGGGCTTAGAAAAAATCTCTCTATATGTCATTGGGAGGGGGAGATAAACAGTTAATAAACTGAATCTAAAATTAGCCCCCCGTGGCAATCTCTATTCAGTTGATTTCAGGGCTTAGATTGCTTCGTGGTATGAGTTTTTTCCCAAAAAAATTAACTCGAAAAACTACCCTCGCAATGACAATTTAGGCGGATTTTCACATTGACTATAATTTGAATACTGTCCGGTAGAATAGTATGACTTAAGAAAAAATCTCTCTATCTGTCATTGGGAGGGGGAGGTAAAAAAAGTAAATTTTCAGAATCTAAAATTAGCCCTCCGTAGCAATCTCTATTCAGTTTATTGCATTGCTTAGATGGCTTCGGGGTATGAGTGATTTTCCCAAAGAATTAACTCGAAAAACTCCCCTCGCAATGACAAGTTAGTAAGAAAAAATGTCTCTATCTGTCATTGCGAGGGGGAAGTAAAAAAGTAAATTTTCAGAATCTAAAATTAACCCCCCGTGGCAATCTCTATTCAGTTTATTGCATGGCTAAGATGGCTTCGGGGTATGAGTGATTTTCCCAAAGAATTAACTCGAAAAACTCCCCTCGCAATGACAATACCTCATTTTTATTCGTATTTTCAAAGGAGAAAATTATGGCTGCTGTTGAAGAAAAAAGTATGGTGCCTACCGTATTAATTGGAGTAGGAGGCACCGGGCATGAAGTATTATCTAGAGTCAGAAGATTAACAGAAGAAACCTATGGAAATTTACAGAATTTTCCCCTGATTAGTTTTCTAGTTATCGACACAGATAAAGAATATAAAGTTACTAGCCCTACTGCTGCGGGTTCGCCATTTAAAGATAATGAAAAATACTGGGCAAGTGTGAGTGGTAGACAAGTCAGAGATATGATGTCTAATATGCAAAATTATCCCTGGATAGAAAGTTGGTTTCCGACAGAATTAGAACGAAATATTACTGCTATTGAAGCTGGGGCTGGTCAAATTCGTGGTTGTGGTCGATTTGCTTATTTTTGTAATTATCATAATATTCAACAAGCATTTAATTTAGCTAGCGACCGGGTTAAAGGTAATGAAAATTTTATGTTGGAAAAGTACGGCATTCGAGTCGTGGCTAATAGTTTAAATGTGTTTATTGTTGGTTCTATTTCTGGGGGTACTGGCAGTGGAATGTTGATAGATATTGGTTATTGTTTACGTCATTGGTTGAAAGGTCAATCTAGTCCGACGGTAACTGCAATTATTCCGATGCCAGAAGCTTTTTCTGGGATAAATGTGGGGGATAGGGTATTAGCAAATGGCTATGCTGCTTTAATGGAATTAAGTTATTTTTCCGACCACCGGACAGAATATATTACTCCATTTAGCTCCTCAAATTTAGATGAGATTCGGGAAAAAAGAGCGCCTTATGACTTTACTTATTTAGTGGGAACTAAAAATGGAGAAAGTGAATTTACTCTCGACCAACTCCGGGAATTAATTGCTCAAAATATCTTCCTAGATTTAACCTCAGATTTTGCACCTCATAAACGCTCTATTCGAGATAATATTAAGGGCGCTTGGGCACAAGCTGACCCTGGCGGGCGTGGATATCCTAAGAATTTTCTCAGCTTTGGATTATCTACAATGGAAATTCCTATTGCTCAAATTCGTACTTCTTTATCTAATCGTTTAGCAGCAGATTTTATTAACTGGTGGTTAAATGAATCTGTACAGTTACCTCCCCAAACTTTTGAGTTAGTAAAAAATGATTTGCTCAAAAGAATGCGGTTAACAGATATGGAATTAATTGCTGATTTATCTGCGGCTGGAGATAGGTCTTATGTGGCAGAAATTTCTGCCTGGGTTAATAGTATTCGGAATGAAATTGCTAAAGAAAATTTATTGGAATGTACTCAACAAGGTGTGGGCGGGGCGATTAGTCGGGAAAAGGGAAAAATTCTTTTATTTGTGGATGAAATAACTCAAAAAGTAGAGGAATATCAAGCTAATCATTTGCGAGAATTAAGCCCTGACGAAAGAGCGCATGGAGATTTTTTCCAGAAAATGTATGATAATCGAAATCGGATTATTCGCCAGGGGCAAAAAGCTTTAGAAGAAGAATTTTATCGAATTATTGAAGACCGAACTCGCGGACCGAAATTTGCTGATGTGTTTATTAGTAATGTGCGTCAAATTTTAACGGCAACGGCTGATAAATATCGCCGAGAAATTGAAAAAGTTTGGAGTCAAAATGAGGAGAAGCGCCGGAAACAATATGAAGATTCTCTGCAAGATATTGGGCATTTTAAGGATAAGTTTGGTTTGACAAAACAAGCCAAAATGGAAGAATATGCCGAACAAGCATTAACTGGTTTGGAGGGAAGTATTGTTGCGACTATTCAACGCAAAGCCAGATTTTTAGGGTTGGAAGTAATTGAGCGTTTATTGGAACATTTGGAACTTTTAGAAAGGCGCTTTGCTCGGTTGAATCAAAAGTTAAAACAGTGGCGAGATGAGTTTAAAAAATCGGCAGATAATCAAGCTGATGGTGCGGATGCTTTGGTAATAAATGGAATTAAACTTTATGACAGGCAAGAATTGAACGATCTATATGACGATCTGATTCAACAATATGCAGGTGTAAGTGAGGGAAATAAAAGTCGTTATCAGTTGGGTTTGGATAGTATTTGTACGACTGTTTCGGAGCAAGTTTTGGCGCAAGCAAGTCCACTTTGGAAACAGACTCGCGCTGCGGATGAGGTGATGCGGTTGTTTGATGTGCCTCAGTTGTTAGATGTGCAGGATGAAGATTTTAAAGAGATTATTTCCGATAAAATGCAGGGAACGATCGTGAATGCTCCCAAAGGAAGTCGGCTCAAACAAGATTTATCCGCTTGCGACCGTATCTTTAAAGTTTTCAATAATGACCAAGGGGAAATTCGCAATCAAATCGCCATTGCTTATAGTCGCTCCCAACCGTTAATTACTTTAAATCAAGCTGTATTGCGTGGTCGGGATGCCGGGTTTACTCCAGCCACCAATACAAAGGTTGCGGTAGTGGGAGGGCGAAATGCTACTGACCCTGCCGCTATCAAATTATTACCGTTGTTGCAGGAAAGGGTGGGAAGTCGGGATGCCGTCACCCCACTGGGAGAAGCAGAGCAACATCGGGTGGTATTTGTGCAGGAAACGGGCGGTTTTTCCTTGCGCTGTATTGATGGAATGTGGGAGTTGCGGAAGTCTTATCAAGATTGGAAGGGGCAAACTATTGAGGCGAAACGGGCGCAGTTGCGTGGTGAAAGTAAGGATTTGCCAATTCCCGTACATATTCAGAAAGAGCCTCCATTTTGGGATATTTTCCCAGAAAACCCGCAAATTTATCAGTTAGTGGTGCAGGGGCGATCGCTAGAAGTGTTACGAATGGAAAAAAACCGCAGCACTAAGGAAAATGTGATTCGTTACACTCGCAAAACTGTAGTTGGTCAGGAAAATGTGGATATTGCTGCCACTTGGGAAGAAGCGGTGCAGGTATTGGATGTGGATGCTTGTCGGGAAGACAGGGAGGAGATTCAACGTCAGGTTTTGCATAAATTTAATCGGGCGGAAACTACTGAGCAAAAGCGACAGTTATACGAGCAGTTGATGGCATATTTATTGCAGCGTCAAAGTGAGTTGGAAGCAGAGGGTGGTAAGGATAGTTTGGTTTATAAACGGGAGGCAAAAATTGTTCAGAGTGCCATTGAAAAATATCGACTATTTGTAGAGGAAAATGAGGAAGTTTTGGAAGTTGAAAATGTAGAAGATTTTCAGGATAAAACTGTAGAAGAGAAGTCTGTTAATCAAACTCCAGTAATACCTCAGCAAAGTCATATTTTTTGCACTAGCTGTGGTACAAAAAATCCGATTAATTCTAACTTTTGTTTTAAGTGTGGAACGAAATTGAATAAATCGAATTAAAGTAGTAGGGTGCCTTGGCAACACACCTTATTTATTTTTGTGGGATGTTCAGACTATTTTTCTTGAGATTGTAGGTGGGTTTTAAAAATAAAACCCAACAGTAATAAAGGTTTGTTAGGTGTCACTTTCGTTCTACCCAACCTACTTTTTTTTTTACTGCAGAACAAAATTGAATAAATCGAATTAAAGTAGTAGGGTGCGTTGCCAACAAACCTAATTTGTGTGAAGTATTCAGACTATTTTTCTTTGATATAGTTTTGCTGTGTTAGGGATAGCTTCAACAATTAATTATTAATAATTAATAATTACCTCTCCTTGAAAAGAAGAGGATTGACTAAAAGGAATTTTTTTTCTCCTTTCTGCTTTAAAGGAGAGGCTTTAAACCATTTTTATGACGGTAACACACCCTACTACTGACACGCTGCTAGATAAAAGTTCTCATCGAAGTAAAATCAAGTATAAACATGAAAAAAATACTATTTATTTGTAGTCAAAATCGATGGCGCAGTCCTACGGCTGAAATGGTATTTTCTGAAGATGAAGATTTAGAAACTTCCTCAGCCGGATTAAATCGAGATGCAGATAATCCATTATCTAGTGAATCTCTTGAATGGGCTGATATCATTTTTGTTATGGAAAAAAATCATCGTCAGAAACTTTCTCAAAAATTTAAACCTTGGCTGAAAAATAAGCGAGTGATTTGCTTAGATATCCCTGATAAGTATGAATATATGCAGCCTGAGTTAGTGGAATTATTAAAGAAAAAAGTGTTGCCGTTATTAAGATAAAGTAGTAGGGTGCGTTTCGCAAAAAATCTCATTTTTGTGAAGTATTCAGATTGTTTTTATTTAGCTTTTTTTTGATAAATAGTCTCTCAGTTTAATTTTTTTGTTTTTTCGATGACACAAACAATCAATTATATTAAATATAAACGACCATTTTCAGGAGACTTGCCATTATTAAGATAAAGTAGTAGGGTGCGTTTCGCAACGCACCTAATTTGTCTGAGGTATTCACATTGTTCTTATTTAGCTTTTTTTTGATAAATAGTCTCTCAGTTTAATTTTTTTTTTTTTTCGATGACACAAACAATCAATTATATTAAATATAAACAACCATTTTCAGGAGACTTGCAAATAAAAAAATTTTCCATTGTACTTAATTTAGGGGAGTAGAGAGTAGTAGGAGTATGAGAATTGAATAATTTATTTTTTACTATTCCCAGATGAAAAAACTTTAATACTTAATCTGATAATTAAGTGTTTTGGTGCGTTACGCTACCGCTAACACACCCTACTGGACTGAGATATCTAAATCTGTGTCGAAGGACGGATTGTTAAATTATAGTCATAGCAAAGATTGTCGCCGTCTAATACACCCTACACTAATGCACTATTTTAGTTGTGTCAGTCCACTACCAATAGCTTCAATACTTAACCTGATAATTAAGTAATAAAACACCGTTGGGATAAATTTTGCTGTTGATTAATTCTAAAATTGTCTGCTCGATAATTCCAGCAAAAAGTGGAATTCCCGAACCCATGAAAAATGGATTGACTTTCAAAATTATTTCATCAATTAAGTTTTCAGCCAAAAAAGTTGTGGCTAAATTTGCGCCACCACAAAGATAAATATCTTTACCTGTTGCATTTTTTAAACTTTTCACTAATGCACCTGCATTTTCCGAAATAAGTTCAATTTTTTCATCTAGACTTTCTTTCATTGTGCGCGAAAAAACATAGCTTTTCATCCTAGGGTATGGGTTCGTTTTACCTTCTTTTAGCCCCACTTCATAAGTTTTTCGCCCCATTAAAACCACATCAAACAAATTGAGAGATTCTATATAATCTTGCACATGATTACCTTGAAAAAGAAAACCATCAAATGAGCCATCTTTGTGAGCAATAAACCCGTCAACACTGCAAGCTACATAATACTTTAGTTTCCTCATCTACAGCACTCCTTAAATAGTTTCATTCTTTTATTTCAATTATTGTAGCAACAGTTAATATTTTTAACTTATTGTTTAAGTTTAATATGCCTGGGCTTATTGTTTGATTTTTTCATATTTCTAGTTTTTATAAGGCATTTATTTTTTCCTAAACTGGTAAAATAATAATAAACTCCGTTCCTACGCCAATTTCCGAATTAACACTAATCGTACCACCATGTTTTTCTACCACAATTTGACGAGCGATCGCCATGCCCAAACCCGTTCCTTTTCCCACTCCTTTGGTCGTAAATCCTTGCTCGAAAATTCGTGCTTTTAGTTCTTCCGGCATTCCCATCCCATTATCGGCAATTTGCACCACCGCACTTTTTCGATCCTTACTTAATTGCGTCGAAATGAGAATACGATTAGGAGCATTCTTAATCTCTTGAAAAGTTTTTTCTTGATTACTTTCCTCTAAAGCATCGATCGCATTGGCTAAAATATTTATAAATACTTGATTGAGTTGTCCGGGATAGCAATAAATTAAGGGTAAACTTTCATAGTCTTTAAGAATAGAAATAGGAGGGCGTTTTTCGTTAGCTTTGAGACGGTATTTTAAAATTAGCAGAGCATTATCAATCCCCTCATTTAAATTGCAAGTGATTTTCGCATCGGCATCAAGACGAGAGAAAATGCGTAAAGACTTACTAATTTTGGCAATGCGTTCGACTCCGACTCCCATTGATGTAATAATCTTGGGAAAATCTTCGGCAATAAAATCGATATCCAATTCTTCTAGTTTTTCGACTATTTCTGGTCTGGGGTCGGGATATTCTTGCCGATAAAGATAGAGTGCAGATAATAAGTCTTGGATATGGTCTCGGGCGGCGTTAATATTTCCACTCATAAAACCGACGGGATTATTAATTTCGTGAGCAACTCCTGCTACTAAGTTTCCCAAAGCTGCCATTTTTTCATTTTGTATAAGTTGCAGTTGCGTATTTTTTAATTTTCCTAAAGTTTCTTCTAAATCTCGGTTTTTTATTTCCACCTCTTGAGAAATTTTTCTAATTTTTTGCACATTAAAAGAAATTTTTGGGATCATTTTTAAAAGACCGAAACAAATGAAGAGAATCCCCATCAATGAAGTTATCCATCTCCAGTTTAAATGTAACTGTTTCATTACTGCCATTGACTTTTCCATTGAAATAAAAAGAGGTAAAACGATCATCGAAAAAAGATCGATGGCGTAAAATATCTGAATTATAAACAGTCCTAGCAAAATATTGATAATAGATGCTCTGAGTCGTAAAATAGTTGCAGTTTTACGATGTCGATAAAACAAAATATAAATGTAAGTAATCGACCCGATAATAACGATATCTATAACTGTCATTATAATAATTGAGTCCCAGATAAACATTCTATTTTCCTCGTTCTATTTTTCTCAAAACTATCACTCGTTACATTAAATATATTTAAGAGAGGGGCAAGGTCAAAGTAAATTTTGTCCCTTTTCCCAATTCTGACATACATATAATCGTACCACCATGTTTTTCAACCACAATTTGACGAGCGATCGCCAATCCTAATCCTGTTCCTTTCCCTACTGCTTTAGTTGTAAATAATTGGTCAAATATCTTGGCTTTCACTTCCTCTGACATTCCCTTGCCATTATCAGCGATCGAAATTTTCACCTGTTCATCTACCAGTTGCGTCTTAATTGTAATTCGATTAGGATGAGCTTGAATTTCTGTATCTCTTCCCCGATCGGATTCATCTAAAGCATCAATGGCATTGGCCAAAATATTCATAAACACCTGATTGAGTTGTCCAGGAAAACAAGCAATTTCCGGAATCTTGCCGTAGTCGGTGACAACTTCAATAGCGGGACGATTTTCGTTAGCTTTGAGGCGATAGCGTAAAATCAGGATGGTGCTATCAATCCCTTCATGTAAGTTAAAAGGTTGTTTTGTATAGCTATCAGCGCGGGAGAAAGTGCGGAGACTTTTGCTAATGGAGGTAATCCGATCGCCCCCATCTTTCATGGCACGAATTAATTGAGGTAAATCTTCTCGCACGAACTCTAGGTCGATCGCTTCGATTTCCTCTTCAATTTCCGCACCGGGTTGAGGAAATTTTTGGTGATAGAGATCTATGATACTTAATAGATCGTTGATGTAATCTTGTGCGACACTGACATTACCAATAATGGAACCAATAGGATTATTAATTTCATGGGCAACCCCAGCCACTAATTGCCCCAGCGCCGATAATTTCTCCTGTTGCACCAATTGCACTTGAGCTTCTTGCAGCGCCTGAGTGTGTTCGTTTACCTGCTGTTCTAAAGTATCCGTCAGTCGCTTTAATCGCCAGTGGACTTTGACGCGAGCTAATACTTCCGCTTCTTCAAAGGGTTTGGTAATGTAATCGACTGCACCTAATGACAAACCTTTAACTTTGTTTTCGGTATCGGCCAGAGCTGTCATAAAAATGACTGGAATTCCTTCCGTTGCTTGGTTTGTCTGAAGACGACGGCAGGTTTCAAAACCATCCATTTTCGGCATTTCAATGTCCAGCAGGATTAGGTCTGGATGGTGGCGTTGCACTTGGGCTAGAGCATCTTCACCATCAACTGCCATGCGGACTTTATAGCCCGCTGCTTTCAAACCTTTTGACAACACAGATAAATTGGTGGGGTTGTCATCCACAATTAAAATAAATGGTTGGGTTGGAGGCATAGGTTTCTGTTCCTTATTATATCATGTCCACTCGGGTAGCGCGATCGTAAAGTTCTTAGGTGGTAGGTAGAAATTTAAGAGGGAACACTCTAGCTTGAAGAAATTTGGGATATTTCTTCAACATTTAGAGGAGAACATTTTTATTAGACATCTCCGATAATAAAAAATAAAATCAATTATCGCACAGAAATTATCAATTCTTTCCCCCTACTCCTGTACGGGTGGTTTCCTCCGGAATGCTGTCGCAAACGCGAACCACCCCTACTCC
>JBARXI010000361.1:0-6856 GCA_049647275.1 Microcoleaceae cyanobacterium | reverse complement strand
CGTCAGGAGCGATAAATTTCTGGAGTAAGTTACCAGTAGCCACATCAAACAGGTACGCCGAGCCATTGTCATCATCACTCAAATGGCCAATCAGGGCATAATCCCCATCTATAGCGACAGATTTATTCGTCGTCAGGAGCGGTAAAAAGCCATCAGCAGTACCTCCAGAAGCGATAAATGTCTCGAATAAGTTGGCAAGCAAATCTGGATTCCCAGGCTCATCACCAGCATTAGTAATGAATTTTTGATTAAAGTCGAATGTAGCACCCGTCGCAGGAACTGCAAAAGTAAAAATACTCAGAACAATACCAGCACTAATATTTTTCAGTTTTACGACTAGACCTTTCGCTTTTAGCTTCTGGAAATATATATTAAGAGAAGTATTAATGCTCAAATTAACACTATTTTTTGACAAAAATGTAGTCATAATTTTTTAGCCTTAATTACTAAATTACTAAGTTTTGTATAGTCTGGACTCACGCCAAATTCTCTATTATTAGACTTGTGGCTAAATAGATTGAAAAAATCTCTAAAACCTAGTTAGTCTTATTAATATCAAATCCGTTTAATTAGGTAGAAAAAAATTGTCTATAATTGCCAAATCTTGTCTTATCTTTTTCTTCCTGACTCCTGCCTCGTTTACTGATAAATATTTAACTGGAGATAATATTACTTGATAATTTGTCGGTACAATTCACTTCTTTCTGTATCTTTTGAGAAGGTAAATTATACCAATTTTAAAAAATATTCTTATGAATAATAAGAAATGATATTTAAGCTATAAATTGCTGACTCCTGACTCTTATAAAAAGTCTAACTATTTGTAGCACACATTAATAAAACCGGTATTATACATCATCTGAGACTTCCACTGCCACTTATCTTGTCGTAGCGTAGTGACAGACTCCAAACTTATACTGAAAAAAAGAAAGATCGCCCCATCAAAAACTACTCAAGGGCGATCGCTCGAAGATCAATCTAGAAAAGCGAATTAACTATGCACCAAGTCCAACTCGCTTCGCGTTAATTTTAGTTAATTAAAGGATAAGTTGTCCATGCCTATACCATCCTGTCCACTTCCTATCACCTCAATAGCTTTAACTCCCTCAAGCTTGCTCCAATCCAAAGTCATTACGCTTGCGTCTTTTATCTTTAAGGGTTTGGAATAGAGGATTTCTCCTTCGGAGTCCAAGACATTTACTGTGCTGTTGTCGATATCAGCAGCGAACAAGCAGACGTTATTTACAGGTTGACTAAAGTTGATTGCCCTGCGATAGCGATTTTTGCGTTCGGGGTCAGATACTTTGCCTAGGCCAGTCAAAAAGCCACCATTAAAATTAGTTCGATCCGAGGGGATGACCTGGTTATCACCTACCTTGCCACCAAATCCACCTGCCTTCGAGTACGGGGAACTCGTCTTAATAACGTGCAGGTTCTCAAATGAAATTGTGATCCCGTCACTAGAGATTGGTTGAGCGACAGCATTTAATGAGTCAGCCTCAGCAGAGTTAAAGTCAATCAGGTGAGCCTTATGACCTTCAGAACAGGGGGCATCCCCAGCAATAGTCTCCACCACGCTCACTCCATCAATGTAAGTACCAAAACCATCAGATGTCTCATCAAGATTATCAAAGCTCAGACGAGTGCTTGTGCTAGTGGCTTTGCGGTCGTAGGTATAAATCTCCCATTCGGTATCAGTTGCTGTTTTGTTGAGATTGGCAACCACGGTATCTCCCCAACCGACATTTAGCTTGTTCTCAGAGGCTTTCGGGTTGGCCTTGAATGCAAAGGTAAGTTTGTAGGTCTTGCCCGCTTCAGTGGGAATGTCCTGATAAATTGCACTTACACTATAACTGTCCAGTTCCACAGATTGCAAACCCTCAAAGGGCTTAGTTATGTATTTGTCATCAATTTCGATCACAGAGCCAGCAGATAACTCCCACCCTTGAATTGACTTTTCAAAACCGACAAAGTTTACACCAGGCATTTCAAAGCTGCCATTCACTACTAAGTTGCTCTCGGCCGCGATCGCTAATTTGGGACTGATATTCAAGCAGGTAAATGCCAGTAGCACTGACATGACCCACGCTAATATTCGTTTCATATTAGTTATCTCTCACTTGAATTGTTAAATATCTTACCGATCCGAATCCAGCATAAAAAAGTCACTGTCAACAGAAAAAATATTTTTTTGAATCGCTATATCAGCTCGCTAGCAATAATTTTAGACAATAATCTCTATCACCATCTCCGCAGTCATAATCGAAAAAAACCGCAGCGATGGCACAGATTTTTTGGTCCAAAAATAACTGCTAGCAGGTCGGAGGCGATCGCGCCAAACTTAGGGTAACTCTATACCACATACTCGGCATAAATCAAACCCCGACCATGCAGCATCTCGCCGTCAAGCAAAAAGTCCACCTCCACATTACCGCTCACCTCCTCAATAAAACTATATTGGCGCGAGCGGTTATCGGGCACCACCAACTCCATCGCGCTATCAAAATGCACCGAAATTGACAAGCGATCGCGTTCGTCAACCGCCTCTACTTGCAAACTCTCTGGCATGGGCAAACTGCGATTAGCAAACACCGATGCCATAATCCCTGGCAACCGCATCGGCAACACCGCCGTCGCCGACCATTCCCAGTCAATTTCCAAAGTATTCCCTAAAAAAATCTTCCGCAACTGGTTGTCTAAATAAACGAAAATATAAGACAACCCCCACTCAGAATGGTCTCTATTAGTACGTCGGTCTAATACCAGAGTCAAAGTTCGGCCATCGCTGCTAGTCACAAAGGCCACAAACCATTCCCAACCAATATCCTCCCCCCACCGAAATCGACCAAAGTTGCGGTCGTGATAACAAAACCAGTCTCGATCGATAGGAAAACTATCTGCGCCAACCGAAAACTCCCCGCTCACTTTCAAACCGGGTATCAAACCCCAACCGATGAAACCGCTACCGAATGGAGCATCTTCTGTTACCAAGAGTGGTGTCGCCTCAGCCTCTGCTTCAAAAGCGATCGCTAGCCCTGCACTTTCATCTCGCACCGCCACTCGCGACTGTTTGCCATCTATTTCCAAGGAAATGTTCCGACCTTGCAACCGCAAAGGTTCGCGACTTACCATTCCAGCCTCCCACTTCTGGGGGTAGGCAGTGCCAAATGTTACCAAAGAATTTTCCGGTGGCAGTTCGGCAGTTAAGTATTCGCTGGGAATAGTCACCATTAAACTCAATTGCATTTCTCCCCCAGTCGGTTTGCCACTGAGAGTCAAATTCACCAACAGTCGCACCCCACTCTTGGGTTCCATTAAAATGAAATGATACCAGTCTTTCCAGTCTAAAGAAGCTGACAGGTCTTCGGTAGGAATGCGTAATTGTTCTACACTAGCTAATATTCGTTCATCCAAAGTCATAAATGTTACTTATTTGAGGAAATAAAGTCAGTATTTTCATTGCGAGGCGATGATACGCGAGTTAATCTATCGAGAGACACATTAACCCAGCCAAAGCCATCTCAGAGCAACCGAGCAACTGGGAAATTGCTGGGCAGGAGTTGACACAGATGCTCGAAATTAACGGCTTGTGAATCTACCTGGCAATAACCCGAGCAAATAAAGTCAGTATTGTCATGGCGAGGCGATGATAGGCGAGTTAATCTCTTGGCAAACACATTAACCCAGCCGAAGCCATCTATGAGCAACCGAGAAACTGGGAAATTGCTGGGCAGGAGTTGACACAGATGCTCGAAATTAACCGCTTGTGAATCTACCTGGCAATAACCCGAGGAAACTTTTTTGTATTTATCTATACTCATCGCTGAATAGATTTAGATTCCCCAATTACATCTTCAATGGGAGTTTGGGGTGGGGTAGGGCGAGTTGTGGGAGTTGGAGCCAAAGCGGCGATCGCTTCTAATATTGCCTCTATCCTCGGCGATGTAACTGCTAACCCTAAAATAATCGCCTCAAACCAGAGATCGCCATTCATCCCCAATTCAGCGCTTAAAGCTTCCCTCGCGTAATTATTGGGGAGTGGGGTAATAATTTTGCTGTTAGCTGGCAGCAGACTCCACAACCACTGTTCCCAAAATATCAGCATTCCCCCCATTCCTGTAGCAGCTCCGATGGAGGCAGCGAAAGCTGTAGAAGCAGACTGACTAATTTGCAACCATCGAGGCACTTTTGCCGAAGCCAATGCCACTACGCCATTTTTGAAAAAGCGGGTGCGACTCAGGCGATCGCTTAACTGGCGACCCGCTTCCTTGCCAGCATACTCCTTTCCTATTTGAGCAATAACTAACAAAACTTCCACCACCAACCACCGCACCGGTAAAAAGTTTAATCCTGGTAACGCCGTTGCCAAAACATAACCTGCTTCAGTTGCCTTACCGTCTGCTGCTGATATCGGAGAGGGGAATTGGGCAATCTCTGCCAAAGTATTAGCAATGCGAGGCGACAACACTGCTAATCCCAAGAGAATATTTCCCAACCAGCGATCGGCATTCATCCCGAATTCGGCGACGACTGCTTCTGCTAAGAATGGAGGCACAAAAATCTGACTGCCAATTTCTTCTGCTTCCACATCGGTGTCTGCTAAACTCAAGAGCCATCTTTCCCAGATATAAAGCAGTCGTTGTTTTCCCGGTGTCTGACTACTGCCCCCTAAGATAGCATTAGCGATTGACAAACTTTCTGAGAGCCACCCAGGAAATTGTGCCGAGGCTAGAGCCGTCGCACCGTTTTCAAAGAAAACAGTGCTTTTTAGTTGTTCCAGCAATCTGCTGCCTGGTAAAGTTTGAGCATACTCTTCTCCTTTTTGAGCGATAACGATTAAAAGTTCCGCCAACAACCAACGAGTGGGGATTTTATCTAGATCGATCGTCCCCGATATTAAACCCAAAATACCAGCCGTAGTTGGATCGAAAGTATGGGAAAAACTGCCGTTAGTTTCCCCAGAAATAGGAAAGGTAACAGACAAGGGAAACTCTACAACTTGAGGTTGCAATTGTGATACAGGGATAATTTCGATGTCTATGGGAATAGCTTCTTCTTGGATGCCGGGAAATCGCAACCAAGTTTTTAACCTTTCCCCAGGCGACAACTTCGAGGGGATGGGAATAGTCATTATCTGACTAGCATCACTACCCGAAAATAGATAAATATATGCTGGCTCCAGACTTTGGTTAATTGATACAACTAGCTCTGGATTAACTACCAAATCATCTAAAGTCGGGCGTAACAGTATAGCTTCGTTCATTTGATTACGAAAAGAAAGTCGCAGCACCAGAGTTGAATTAGGTTGCAGTTTGAGTTTTAGCTGCGGGAATAGAGATAAATTCATATTGATTTGATTACAGTTTGAGCAGATTTATAAATTACGATAAATTACATAGTTAATCAATTGTTTTAGAAAGCGACGGTCTTGAAAAGACGATCCCCATTTCTCTCCTGGTTGCAAGGGAGATTCTGGCTGGAGAAAATCCAGAGACTCGAAGATATTGTCAGCTTGGTTAGCCAGCGAGCGCGCTAATTGCCAACCATGCTTAATACTACCACAACGCTTCATTTCTGCTTGAATAAATTCAATTTGTTCTGGTGTTTTTTGCGGTCGTGGCAGCGCCAAAATCCCCAATATCTGCTCGGACGCCTCGCTATTAGCGATCGCATGATTTAACATAATCGTACGTTTGCCTTCGTAGATATCTCCCCCTATTTCTTTGCCGTAGGTTTTAAGGTCTCCCTGTAGGTTAAGCAGATCGTCTTGAATCTGAAAAGCAATCCCCAGAATCATCCCAAACCGAGTTATATCCGCCAACGGTTTAACTAGCTCGCTGAGATTGCCCGTAGGGTGTCCAACAATTAGACCGATCCGCAAGGGAGTCATAAAGGTATACCAGCAGGTTTTCTTGACGCACATTTTAAAATAGTCTCGATCTGTAAGATGCCCAGCATTATCAACAACCCAGTCTAACTCCATTGCTTGCCCCTCCACAGATTGCTGCGCCATAAATTCGATCTCATACAAAACATTAAGGGCTTTTTGCACACCGATGACCGATAAATTTTCCAGCAACAGACCCACTGCTAAAACGTTAGTAGCATCGCCGACATTAATCGCCCGAGGAATCCCGATCGCGTGGTGCAAAGTTTCCTTACCCCGACGCGACTCAGACCCATCTTCTATATCATCATGTATTAAAAAAGCATTGTGATATAATTCAAGAGCCGAAGCCGTCGCCAAAACTGTATCTCCCATTCCACCTACTGCCCTCGCCGCACTAATACACATTGTAGGTCGTAACATTTTGCCCGCACGAAATGGATAATCTTTAAGCATTTCGTATAGCGGAGCGTAGCCTCCAGATATATCGCGCTTAAAATCAATAAAATCTACAATTTTACCAGTAATGGCACGTCGAGAGTGCTGCAACGTCTCATTAATAATAGTTTTATCAAACTTCGGTTTCTCTGGCATCCGAAAAGTTTCAATATCCTCCGGCAGGTCAGGCGGTTGTATGCTCAACCCGTTGGGCAGCCTCATAGTAGTTGTTGTCTCCACCCACTGACCCTTGTCTTTGTCTTGTTCGGGGGAGGAAATCTTAGTTTGATGTCCGTTGACCGCTGGAGCAGTTGTTAGCATCGCCGAATGGCCGTTACCATTGCTGTCTTTATTTCCATCCTTGCCGTTGCCGTTGCCATTACCGTTGCTGTTACCGTTGCCGCTAGATTGGTGTCCGTTTGCTACTGGGACAGTTGCGAGATTGTTCTGGGTGGAGGCTGTTTCGAGTTCCTGTCCGTTTGGCACTTTTATTGAAACTGTGACGCTCGGCGAATGGCCGTTACTGTTAAT
>JBARXI010000360.1:0-4223 GCA_049647275.1 Microcoleaceae cyanobacterium | reverse complement strand
GACAAAATTTAGGCAAAAACACTACATCTAGCAAGCCAAAACTAAAACGTCTTAGATATATAGTGTTTTAGACTCCAAAATTTCTAATTGCCGAGCAAATATCTGTAGGGATGAGTTAAGACCAAATAACTCATCTCCTATTTGGTCTTTCCACTGACAGAATTTAGTCAAAAACACTACATCTAGCAAGCCAAAACTATAACGTCTTAGATATATAGTGTTTTAGACTCCAAAATCTCTAACTGCCGAGCAAATATATGTAGGGATTAATTAAGACCAAATAACTCATCCCCTATTTTGTCAGTGAAAAGACAAAATTTAGGCAAAAACACTACATCTAGCAAGCCAAAACTATAACGTCTTAGATATATAGTGTTTTAGACTCCAAAATTTCTAATTGCCGAGCAAATCAAGAATCTCGATTTACAGTATCAGGCGAAAAAGCTGGCAAGCAAATAGCAATATATTCCGCTCCTTCTACACGACCGATATATTCATCAATTAGTTTTGGTTTATTTCCTACAGAGGCAATCAGGGTTGGCTGAGAAATCAATTGTGGCATGATATTTATGAATTTAATCGGGGTTAACTCGCATCAGAGGTTGATTGTATTCTACAGGTTCTCCATTCTGGATTAAAATTTCCATTACCTGTCCAGACACCTCTGCCTCAATTTCATTCATCACCTTCATCGCTTCAATAATGCACACCGTTTGGCCAGAAGTAATCTGATCGCCTACCTCTACAAAAGATGGTTCATCAGGAGCTGATGCTCGGTAAAAAGTGCCAACTACTGGAGACTTAATATCTATGAATTTTGAAGCAGCCAGAGGCAGTGTGCCTGGGGAAGTTGCACTAGTTTGTGACGTTCCAACTCGTCCCGAATCACCAGCCCCAGGAGAAACAGAAGGGGAAGCCAACTCGGCAACTGCATCGCTACGGTCGGGAGATAGTGATAAGGGAGAATTAACCGTAGACCCTTTTCGTACAGTTAGTTCCAAATCGCCACTTTTTAAAGTCAACTCCGAAATATTAGTTTGGTCTATAGCTGTTAGCAGTTCCCGAAGTTGATGTAAGTCTAATTGCACAGTTTTTATGTCCCCACTCAATAGGCTTTAACCCAATTAATATTGAATCAAAAATATAATATATAGATGCTTAATTGTAAAAGTAGAAGTGCGAAGTTCAAAGCGATAACAAATTTTTCGTCAGATCGAGCTAGTCTCAATCTAAGTTTTGGCACAACAACTACCAGAGAAAAAATTATCCTTACTCAAGGATTCCGCATCAAAGTTTCTCATAAAAATTCAGGGGTAAAAAGCAGGGGGCTAATCCCCTGCCAGAAATACTAAAATAAATTTCCTGATTTTACTCTCTACCCTGGTAAGAGTCATTTCGGGTATCAATCTTAATACGTTCTCCTTTAGATATAAATAGGGGAACCATTATTTGAGCGCCAGTTTCGACAGTGGCTGGTTTAGTACCACCAGTAGCAGTATCTCCTTTAACACCTGGGTCAGTCTCAATAATTTCCAAAACTACCGAGTTTGGTAGTTCCACTTCTATTACTTGCTCTCCCCACTTAATGACGTTGACCTCCATATTTTCAGTTAGGTATTTGACGCGATCGCCAATTTGCTCTGGATTAAGACGGGCCTCCTCATAAGTTTCCATATCCATAAATACAAATTGGTCACCATCTTTGTAGGTGTGCTGCATGGCCCGCTTGTCTAAAGTTGCTTGAGGTACTGTTTCCCCAGCTCTAAATGTTCGCTCCACCACACTGCCTGTTTGGGTATTTTTTAGCTTGGTTCGGACAAAAGCAGAACCTTTACCGGGCTTGACGTGCAGAAATTCTATTACTCGCCAAACAGAACCATCTAATTCAATAGTCACACCGGGGCGAAAATCATTACTAGAAATCATATAACACCGTTATCGCGGTTCTTAATTATTCAGATTAGAACTTAACATTAGACATCGTACAACACTCTCTATACACATTAGAATCAACTGTGGCATTCAAAAGTTTTGAGTATCGCAGCACCAGAGCCATCTCAACCCCTGATTTCCAGCTATTTTTCACATCATATTAATATATTTTTAGTCCAATGTTTGTTTCAAGTATTAGGTAATATAGCAGTCGAAGGAAAGGGCGCGGACAGATCACTCATCTTAAAACTCAGACAACGCCAGATTTTTCCTTCTGCCTTCTGCCTTCTGCCTTCTGCTATATTAATAATTTCTATGGACTAGCTTTACTAGAATTCAACAAAGTAGGGGCAATCTAAAATCTAATTTTGGTCCCAAAAATCATTGGAGAGTGGACAGCCCTATGGCAATATGATTAAGGTAATCAAAATTAGAAATATGCTAAATCTGCGTAACTTCGTAATTAAAACTTGTCAACGCTTTCTAAAAACTAGCATCTTAGCCCTGCTACTATTCACACTGTCTGTGGGCCTAAGTGGGGCTTGGTGGAACTTAGGTGGAGACCAACCAGCTCGTGAAAGTCGTCTGCCCCAGGGCGATCCGATTACTGATGGTAAGGCTTTATTAAGGTATGCCTTACCCATAGAAAATGAATCAGTACGAAAGATACAAGGTAGTCTGGAAGATATTGCTAGCAGACTGCGAGGTAAACGGTGGACGTCTGTCAGTAGTGACATTGCTGGTGCATCTAGAGTTCTCAGTAGTAGTAAGTCTGAGTTACTAGCTAGTGTTCCTGAAGTCCGAAAAGCTGAAGCAGAGACCATAATAAATCAACTCGATCGAGGCATCTCTAAAATTCGAGAAGTTGCTGAAGTTAAGGATGGGGAACAAGTATTAGAACAACGGGCTGAACTACTGAAGTTAGTGGGTCAGCTTGAAAAGTTGATGCTTCCGGAATTTCCATTTGAAGTACCCTCAGATTATGCGAATTTACCACAGCTAAAAGGTCGCGCTACCATTGAGATGGAAACCGAAAAAGGTCTTTTGACTATGGTTGTGGATGGTTACAGTGCTCCTGTCACAGCAGGTAATTTTGTCGATTTGGTTCAGAGGGGTTTTTATGATGGCCTAGAATTTGTTCGGTCAGAAGAGTCCTATGTATTGCAAGCAGGAGACCCTCCTGGTCCAGAAGTTGGTTTTATTGACCCTGAGACTGAGGAGTACCGCAATATCCCACTAGAAATTTTGGTCAAGGGAGATAAAGAACCTATATATGGTTTTACTCTAGAAGAAATTGGTCGTTTTCGCGAGCAACCTGTTCTGCCTTTTTCTGCCTATGGCACAATGGGAATGGCTCGTCCTGAAGTTGAAAATGATGGTGGTTCATCTCAGTTTTTCTTTTTCCTATTTCAACCAGAATTAACACCTGCCGGACTTAATTTGTTAGATGGTCGTTACACGGTTTTTGGTTATCTTGTTGATGGAAAAGATGTTTTGCAGAAACTAGGTCAAGGAGATGAGATTATCTCGGCTAAGGTGGTTGAAGGATTAGAAAATCTTGTGGAGCCTGAAGCTTAGGAATGGGAACGGAGTAAGTCCGGAGAATATTAATTAAAGTGCTGAAGTTACCAAGGTGCAAAGCAGTTATTTCCGGTCTTATTTAATTCGCGCTCTTTAAGTTAATTAGGTAAAATTCTGTCTAAAAATTAGGGGTAAATACAGCTCGGGAAAACTTATCTAAAGTTCATCAAACTTACTCATAATTATAGCTTTTAAACTAAAATGAGTAAGTTTGTTCAGTTGTCTATCCATTGAGTCGTTATCAGCTACAATTAAGATATGAAGCTAGTTGAACGTCATGTTATTACCAAATCATATCATTTGTGGTCAGAAATTGACCAGAAGGCTTTTTTGTCAAAAAATCTTTTCAATTTAGCTTGCTTACTATTATCGCCAACATTTCTTTGAAAACAAAAAGAAGTTAAATTTTAATGACCTTTACCACAAGGTATCTAAAAGTGAAGATTATCAAGCTTTACCAACCAAGGTCATTTCAGTTATCAGGCACGCCTCTTGCAGAGGAACTGCGCCCTTCGGTTATCAGTTATCAGTACCTCTAGCTGTTTGCTCCGCATTCCGTAGGAAAGCAAGAGGCTTGATATCAGGAATATTCTCTTTTCTCTTGGTCGATTGGATATGGCGAGGAGACTTTTCCCTACGGGACGCTCCGCGTTTTTTATCCCCTTAAAAGGGGAAGCGCATACCCACAATTTTTCGGTAAGTAAGCAAAT
>JBARXI010000359.1:0-8892 GCA_049647275.1 Microcoleaceae cyanobacterium | reverse complement strand
GTGCGTCTACTCTGGTTGCCATGACCCTTTCCCCTGCCCTCTGTGCCATTCTGCTGGCAAACAAAACCCTACCGCAAGAAAGCACCTTTGTTTCACGTTGGGCAGAACGGTTGTATCGTCCGTTGCTAAATCTGTCGCTGCGATTGCCTCAAATAATTCTGGGTGTGGCACTTGCAGCGTTAGTTGCCGCTTTTGCGGTCGTTCCCTCCCTCGGACGGGTGTTTCTTCCCGAATTTCAGGAAAAATCAATGGTCAACTCAATGGTGTTGTTCCCCGGTGTATCGCTGGATATGACCAATCGAGCTGGTATGGCGCTGTCAAATGCACTTAAAGATAATCCTCTGTATGAGTGGGTACAGGTGCGAGCAGGACGCGCTCCAGGAGATGCAGACGGGGCTGCGGTGAGTATGGCTCATGTGGATGTCGAGCTGAGCGATCGCGCTCTCCAAAACAGGGAAGCCAGCATCAAACAACTGCGCGAAGTTTTCCTCAAGCTGCCGGGGGTTGCCCCCAACATTGGTGGGTTTATCTCCCACCGCATGGATGAAGTGCTGTCGGGGGTAAGGAGTGCAATCGCTGTCAAAATCTTTGGCACTGATTTAGTCGAACTGCGGAAGATTGGTGAACAGGTGCGCGATGTCATTCAGCCCATTGCCGGGGTTGTCGATTTACAGCTTGAACCCCAGTTACCCATCCGTCAGGTACAAATTCAGTACGATCGAGCGGCGGCAGCTAACTATGGTTTAAGCATGGAGGCAATTTCGTATGTGATAGAAACGGCACTCAACGGTCGGGTCGTGTCGCAAGTGCCGGAGAATCAACAGCTTATCAATATCGCTGTAGGGCTACAGGAATCGGCGCGAAATAATCTAGATGCCATTCGCGCCATTCCCATTAGCACTCCCACTGGGCAAATGATTCCGCTGAGTACCGTTGCCAAGGTGGAATATGGTATGGGGATAAATGTAGTGAATCGGGAAAATGTGTCTCGGTTGATCGTCGTTTCGGCAAACGTTGCCGATCGCGATTTGGGAAGTGTCGTCGGCGATATTCAGTCCCAAATTCAACAAAATATTAAACTGCCTAATGGTTACTTTATTCAGTACGTATGCGATCTTCATCAGTTATAAATTGTCCATAGACGGGATAAGCGATCGCTTACCCAGAAGTAACACTGCCAATAAGCGTTAGCGAAGCTTTGCGTTAGCAATCGCTTGCCAAAGAATGATGAAAGTTTTAGCACTGCGGTCTCCTACTACCCAGCCAAGAATTCCTGACCGAAAATGATCTACCGCTGTCCAAATCCAGACTTTGTTTTTTTTTAGCTACAAAAGTCTGCAATTCATCAAGCTCTCCAACTTGAGGTGTATTTTCTGGGTCGTAGGTATCGGGCAAAAGCTCTCCCACCTGTTTCACCCAATTGATAATGGTTGTATGGGCTACACCAGTAACTCGACTAATCCCCCGGAAACCCATACCATTGACATACATTTTAAGACAGAGAGCTTTAATATCCTGACTATATCCAGGTGGATCGTAAAAATCAACAAATTGACGACCACATTGGACGCAAATGTAGTTTTGCTTATGTCTTCGATGGCCATTTTTACGGATATGTTTGCTAAGACACTCTGGACATTGCATGGAAAATAAAACTCCAACTCTATGGTACTTAGAGATTTTACCCAATCCATAGCTCTTGGCCTGTTCAATTCATCTTTCTATTTACCAACACCGCAATTTTGAATACTGACAAAGGACGCGATTGTGTTTACCAGTCCGGAGGGCGATCGCGCCCCTATTGTCTTTGTTGGGCAATTTTATGCAAATTTATTACGCTTGCTTATCCCGAAGGGGGGAGTTTAAGGCGCTCATTTTGCCTAGATTCATTTATGGTGGGCTTTCTCGTATCCACTGGCAGAATGGATGGGAAGCCATTTACCCAGCTCTACTTTTTTCGACAACAGTCTCGTTGCTGCTGTGTTTTTGGTCGTAATACCAAATTTATAAATGTTTACTACAAATACTTGGGTTATTTCTAATAGTCAGTAGTCAATAGAAAGAGCTATTATTATCATTTTTAGCCTGAAATAATTCCATTCTTTCCAATAGATATCTGACTTAAACTATTTTAGTTGACCCAATTATTTATAACATTCTTTTTTGAAATTGGTATAACGCATCTAATTTTTAAATCAGGGCAATAAACCGATTCAAATCGTGGGCTATGGCTATGTTCATGCCATAGCCACGATCTGCACTGTCAGTACGACCATTGACCGAACCCAGCCATCGAGACATTTCACAGTCACCTACATTTTCATGATTCTGACGACTGACGTCGTAGCACCCATCTGTTTAGATAAACACCCATGAGTCTATCCCACTAATAGGATTTTTAGGCATTTCACAATTTAGGCATTGGCTCAATGTCAGGGTTTCAAGAATAGTGGGATAGGTTCATCATCCCGCAAAAATGCAACGCGAAAAAATTAGCCTTTGACACAGACAACTTGTTTAAGAGTTGCCACAACTTCTACTAAATCAGTTTGTTGATTCATCACTTCCTCAATAGACTTATAAGCACTAGGAATCTCATCAATAACACCACCATCCTTCCGACACTCTACTCCCTCAGTTTGCTTCACCAAATCATCAACAGAAAAACGCTTTTTAGCCTGAGTTCGAGACATTAATCTCCCAGCACCATGACTGCAACTACAATAACTTTCATGGTTACCTTTCCCTTTGACAATAAAGGATTTTGCTCCCATTGAACCAGGAATAATCCCATAATCTTGTTCTTGCGCTCGCACTGCACCTTTACGAGTTACATAAACTTCTTCACCAAAATGTACTTCTTTTTCAGCATAATTATGATGGCAGTTCACTTCTAATAATGCTTTGGTTGGTTTACCACCCACCAAATGCTTTTCAACAATTCGCTTAAAACGAGCCATCATTACATCTCGATTTAATCGAGCATAATTTTGAGCCCATTGTAGATCGCGCCAGTAAGCTGCAAATTCTGGTGTTCCAGTTACAAAGTAGGCTAAATCTAAATCTGGTAATTTCATATCTGCTAATTTGGCTAATTCTTTAGCAGTGTTAATATGACATTGAGCTAATTTATTTCCAATATGACGAGAACCTGAATGTAACATTAACCAAACATTGTTCTGTGTATCCAGACAAAGTTCAATGAAGTGGTTGCCTCCACCAAGAGAACCCATTTGCTTGAGAGCTTTACTTTCTAGATTTTTTACTCCTGGGTGTAATTCTTTGAATTCTCTCCAATTTTGCCAGTTTGTGACAGATTTTTCGATTTCTTTGTTGTCAGAAAATCCTACTGGTATATCTGCTTCAATATCTTGTCTGATTTTTTTGAGTTTGCCTTCTAATTGGTCGGCAACAAAAGGCATTTTTACTGCACACATTCCGCAACCAATATCAACACCCACCGCAGCAGGAATAATTGCTTCTTTTGTGGCAACTACAGAACCCACTAATGCACCTTTACCCAAATGTACATCGGGCATTAGAGCAACGTGCTTGAAAACAAATGGCAAGGATGCTACATTTTTGGCCATTTTGTGTTCTTGATGACCTAGGGGATGATTTGCCCAAGATAATACAGGTGTTGGGGTTGAGTAGTCTAGTTTTTCGTATGGCATATTTGATTTTAAAATCCTCTTGGTTATCTATAATTTGTATTACAGTATAGCACAAAAAGATTACGGAATTTGGGTAAGTATATAACAGGCGTTGCACAATGACAAATGAACTGGGATTTGGGATTTGCCAAAATGATTAGAAACTTGTTTTTTCCTGCCATTGTCCTGACTAATTTTTGGCAGTATCATTCCATGATGTGCAACGGGATATAACAAGCATATAATTATAAAAAGAACTAATGAGCTAGACCTAGACAAAGCGACCAGGAGATAACTGCTCAATCATCCGATCGTTTTCTCCAGCTACATAATTAGCAAATCTTTTAGCTAGAGGTGGTACAAGAGAGAAAGGACTACTGAAGCCGGAAAAAATATGTATCCCTTCCAGAGTAGGAATAGCTCCAATCAGAGGTAAGTCGTCAGCACTATATGCTACTAAACAGTGATGCCAGGTTGCAGGTAAATTTTTTAGTACGGGTAAGACTTTTCCCGTGGCTGTTCGCATAGCTGCTTCACTTTGAACAGCATCAACTTTAGCGTGGGGGTCGGTGAGTACGCGGGAAATTTGACCTATTCTTATGCTACCGTTTTTAAATTGAACTGCACCAGCATCTAAGCTAAATGGCACAAACTCATGATTGGGTTCATACCACATTTTCTCAAGCTCAACTCTACTTGTAGAAGCTTCACATTGAAAACGTTCTTGTACTGCTGGCATTACAGTAGTATGTAGTTGCACATCTGTAGGAGGAATTTCTAGCATCTCAGCATGGGTAAAATAAACACGGGTATGGATACCTGCTGATTTTAGGAAGTGACGAGAAATTCCACCTACACAAATAACTACATTGGCAGCGTGATAAGTTTGAGTAGTTGTGTAGACTCCGGTTATACGTTCGCGGTAGCGATGGGTCGCATTATCGCCAGTTTTGACTAACCCAGTTACCTCTGCAATTTCAATTTGACCTCCTAACCTGGTAAATGCTTGACAGTATCCTAAAGTTATGGCTTCTGGAGAAACATGACCGTGACGAACAGTGAAAGCTCCTGCGATCGCTTCTTTATTTAGTAAGGGTTCCATTTCACAAGCTTCTGCTACAGTTATCTGGCGAGGCACAATATTACACTGAGAGAAATTAGTGGCTATTTTTTCTGGATCATATTCAGCAGCGATGGTCAGCAATAAATCTAATTCTCGAAACTGGGTATCTGCTTCCAACTCTTCAGATAGATCATTATGGCGTTCTTTTGCTTCCTGAAAAAGTTGATTAGTCAGATCGGTAGTTGAAGACCAAAAATGTAAACCACCATAACTGTAGCGAGTTGCACCTTGTAAAGTCGGATGTTTTTCCAACAGGAGTACAGAAAAACCTTTTTTTCGCAGTTCATAACTCAATGCTGCCCCCGTGATACCACCACCAACTACAATCCAATCATAAGTTCTCATAAAACGTCTACTCTAAAACTTTCCTGATATAATAGTAAGTATCTAACTAATAACAAAAAATTAAATTATTTGGGCAGATAATTATGAAGTTCTTAAATCAGTTATTACACAAAAATAACAGCTTAAAAACAGTTATTGGTGGCCCTATACTTGTGTTCCTATCAACTATGACTTTGCCTAGCCTAGCACAGTTACCTCGTTTTGATTCTCCTCTGCCTGAAGCGTCTTCTAAAAAAACTCCTTCTTCTCCTATAATTTCGCCCTCAACTTCTGTCCCAAATACATCGCCACAACCACCTATTGTGAATGATTCAACTACTCCGTCTTCTGTAATTCCGCCATCAACTTTTGTGCCGAGCAGCCCTTTAGAGCAACCAATTGTGACTGATTCTACAGCTCCATTGCCGGAGGAAAGACAATCGTCTATCGGGATTATCAAACCTGTGAATGGTTTTGTCAATATCAAACTGACAAATAAAACGGCTGCTACAATCTCCTATGAAGTAATTGGAGATACTTCTCAACGCCAGTTGTCAGGAAAATCTGAAGTCATATTAAGGACATTGAAAGTTCCTGTAAATATTACTTTTCATCGGCAGCAAGGAGGCTTTTTATTGATACAACCCCAATTTATTGCTGAACAGGGTATTTTGGAGCTAACTATGACTGAAACGAATGATTTCAACTTGGATAAATCTAGTTTATTAATTGAAAATACTGGAAGTGTCTTTTTAAATTAGTTCCTGAAAAAATATTAAGTATTTAAAAGTTTTGTCAACTATTCTTAAGGCATTAATTCAGAAATTTATTCAATAACTTTTTAGTGGTTAAATTTGTTAAATTACATTTTTTGCACTTTTAATTGAAGCTAATCTAATCCTTTTATATATAAAACAGCTTTTTTTTAAAGTGGGTTGTTGATTTATTTATAAGAAATATCAACTATTTAAGTGATTAAAATTATTTTTTTTTAATTACATTAATTAAGAAGTATAGTTTTACTAAAAAGAAATAAGTATATGGAGTTTCCTGTGGTATTCTGAAGAAAAAGTACTTATAAATATTTTGACTTTTTGTCTATAATTAGAGACAATTTCCATAACCATAACCAGTAGATGATTCTAGGCTGTTAAACAATTAGTCATCAATGGCTGAATGTAGTTTCTTACCTTGGTAGTTTTTTAATATGTCTAACATTGATAGAGAAGATAAAACTCAGGCTGATTTTAAATTATCACCTGATAAGTGGCAACGTTTTCAAGTAAAATGTAAGGATAACGGTGGTTCAGCATCAGAGATTTTAAATTTGTTAATAGATATTTATTTAGGAGAAGAAATAAATCATTGTCAAGCATTATTATTACTTAATTTTGAAACTCAAATTAATGAGGTAATAGCTAAGTACATCAGAAATAAATTGGATAATCATATAGATAGATATATAGAACAAAAATTGGTTCAACAAATTGAAAAAACAGACTCCAATGTAGGAGAAAAATTTATTAACAATGTTACTCGTTTAGAAAACATAGAACATCAAAAGAAAGTACAAACGGTAAAGTATGACGATAATTATAAACAATCATCAATTACAGCAGTTATCGAAGAAGAAGAAGAAGATATTAAAAACAAAAATTTTACTAACAACGATACAGAATTAAAAACTGCGCGAGAATTAGCAGAGTTTTTGCATTGTTCTCCTGCATATATAACTACTCTTAATCGACTAGGAGATTTGGAAAAGAGAGGATGGATAGATTCAGGAAAAAGACATGGTAAAGCCATTCTTTATGAACAAATAAAAATCTAGTTTGAGATAGCTATAATTTTGAAAAAAATCTCTTAATTACTTTAGTAAAGTTTTCAGTAGAGTATCTCAGTAGCATTAATAGGGTAATACCAATTTGATAAAATCTCTTGCTAAAGTTACGTTAATAGGGTAATACCAATTTGATAAAATCTCTTGCTAAAGTTACGTTACAGCGCTGCAACCCCCTAAAGGGTTCGTTGCTAGAGCTTTAAAAAATAGCAAGGGAAATTCTCAAAAAGAAACTAGAAAATTGCTGTTGATAGTTACTACAAAATTGTATAAATTTTCCCGGCTGCGCCTGAACTAATGAACTAATATCAACTAATCTAATTTTCTAAATGTTTGCTAGAAGCTATTGAGTAGAATCGGTAAATATAGCGGTTCTCATATTAGACCTCTCCAAAAATACCGATTTCGGAACAGTGGCGTAAGGGTTTCAGAACCTTTTCTGGAGATGTCTATTA
Organism: Microcoleaceae cyanobacterium; assembly: GCA_049647275.1. Taxonomy (GTDB): domain Bacteria; phylum Cyanobacteriota; class Cyanobacteriia; order Cyanobacteriales; family Microcoleaceae; genus JASJEE01. The sequence continues at coordinate 1,497 of JBARXI010000359.1, read as the reverse complement.
ATGAAGTACAGTATTTTTTCTATTTCTTATTCCTTATTTCTTATTCCCTATTCCCTGACGGAGCTGTTGCCTGACGGAGCTGTTGCCAAAAATCTAAAACTTGTGTATCTCACCAATTTGAGAACCGCTATATCGTATTTCTTTACTATTAATATCAATCACTAAATATTTGCTGACCATACTATCCCTGTCTTTTTAACTGTCTTGGTTTCAGGATTTTCAAGAAATACCTTGAGAAACAAAACCTGCCCAATAATAAGGGTGATTAAAAGGAAAATCTTGTTGACAAAACCATGATAAGCGCTCCTTTTCTTGTTGAATTTTTTTTGAGTTTTCCTGTTTCATGTATTGTTTTAGATATTCTTCTAGTTGCTTTTTATAACTACTAAGCTGAATGCCAGTTAAATTACGAAGTTGATTCTGAGCTTTTTGGAATGCTTCAGAACGATTGTCACTTTGACGATTTTGATAGTAAAAAGTGCAAAATAATGCTGTAGCTAAATCTTCTGACGACCATAATGAACTAATTACATGACGTGCTCCTGCACTAATAAAAGCAGTGGCAAATGTCAGGATTTCTGAGGATATTTCAGTTTGATTTAGGTTAATGTCACAACTAGAAAGAAACACATCAAATAATTCAGGTAAGCGCCAGGTAAAAACTGTACTAAGAGATATATCTCCATCAAATAACTTCAGCTTTGATTCTAAGGGATTAACAATATTTGCACTAGCAAAATGACTAGAGTGAAGCACTTGCAGATGTTGAATAAACTTATGATAATTATTCACAGTTGCTTGGCGATATTGGAGACGTTCTTGAGGAGGAATTAAGTGCATATTTGCCAGAGTTTCACATTCATATCTCCGATAAAATAAATTAGCTATAGGAGTTTCGACAATTCCCATTTTTCGAGGATTAGGAATTAGCGTTCGCTCAGAACAATAACTGAGAATTTGACAACTAGGTACAACTCTTAACCGGAAATAATCACACAAATATTTTGTTTCTTTTTCCCTGATGACTGGTAAGGCAGCAAAGGGTATTTGATGCAGATATAAATGGGGTACAATAATCAATTCTTTAATCCCATTTAGTTGTTCAATCAGTTGATTAAGTTGTAATCTATGGGCAAATTCTGAGAGAAAAGCTTCCATCCGATCATGCCACTGGTTAGGATTATTCCCATAGACTTTTAACCAATTATCATGTACCCAATTTTGGAAATTTTCAACTCCTTCTCCAGGGCAAATATGAACACTAATTTGCTCTTGAGTCAGAATAAATATATAGGTATTATTTCTAGTAGAATAACAATCAATAACAGCAGTTTCTTTATCCTTAACTAACTGCTGCATTTCAGCACAACTCAGATGTGTAACTTGTAATTGTTCGGCAAGCACGCCATCGCTACTCCGAATTTGTTGCCAAAGTTGTTGCTGTTTCTCTCTCAAGACAATAATTTTTTCTTGAGTCTCTAATTCAACTTCATTGAT
>JBARXI010000358.1:0-2964 GCA_049647275.1 Microcoleaceae cyanobacterium | reverse complement strand
AAATTGGCCAACCTTTCACCGGAGCGGTTTGTCCCTCTGGTACTCGATAGGTTTGGCTAAAACTAACAGCTTCTGAAGCATTGGAGACTTGATTTTGAGCAGCGAACGTCACCATTACATTGTGAGTACCAGTACCTGGATAGTTATAAATTCTTAGATGATCTAGGTGAATATCAATTCGGCTATTCTGTAGTGTTGTGTCAGGTGTAATAGAACTTACATGATGGATAGGTAAAGGTTCCATTGAACCCGACTGACTGGGAGCAATATAGCCAAAGGTGTGGTTGGCATGACTCCAGGGTTGCTTTTCTACCCACCCTAGAAAATTTAAAATTCCACCAACATCTTTTGTAAATCCTTTGTGTTGTAAAGCTGAATTAATAAATTTAGTATCCTCAATTTGCTCAAGTTTTGATGTAAGTTTCTCCAGCTCACTATCCTGCTCAAGGTCATATTCTCCTATTGTTTTAATGCTATCTAACAACAATTTTTGATTAGACATCCATTTTTCCTTTAATTAAAGATAAGCGGTAGATTTAACAAGTTAGTTTATATTTATTTTTCTAGCTTATCCTCAAAATTACTGAGTGGCAACTTTTAGTTAAACTTATATTACGAGAGAAAAAATACGATCGCCTCGACCTTTTCAGAAAAATCGCTAGCAAAAATTAAGTTATCTTAAGTTATTTGGCTTTTTTTTGCTAAACCTACTGCTGAAGTTATAAGATCGAAAAATCAATCTACTAGAGATATCTAAATGCCATGAATCAAATATCTAAAATTAATTGAAAAGGCGATGGTGCTTCACACTCCTTGAGCATAAGGCTAAACATCTGTTAATTTTGTTATCAAATAATGAAAAATCGTCAATTTTTAGAAACAACTATTCAAAGATTAAAAAGAATAATTTCGACCAAGTTAAAGTCACTAGAAATTAGACTCAGAAAAAAAACTAGAATAACTAGCTTGATTTTAGTAACAATACTGAGTATTTTATGTATTTCAATACTACCTGCACTAACTCAGGAAAAACCTGTAACTATCCAAGTATTAATCCAAGCACTGGAAGGAACTCAATGGAATTCAATTCAAGCAGATTTCAACAAAACTCACTCCAAAATCAAGCTAGAAATTGTCAAAGGTCCTAACGATACTAATTTAGTAGAAGACCTTTATACATCCTCTTTTTTGCTAGGAGATTCCCCCTATGACCTAGCTTATATGGATATAGTTTGGGTACAAAAATTTGCTGCTGCTGACTGGTTACAAGACCTTTCAGAAAAAGTAGATAAACAGCAACTAAAAGAAACATATCTCCTTGGAGATATTGAGGGAGGAACTTACCAAGACAAACTTTATCGAATGCCATTACGTTCCGATGGAGGTATGCTTTACTATCGGACAGACTTATTAAAAAAAAGCGGATTTGAACCTCCTAATACTTTTGAAGAACTAATCAAAATATCCCAAGAATTACAACAGCAGGGATTAGCCGAATGGGGTTACGTTTGGCAAGGTAAACAATATGAAGGTTTATCAGCAATGTTTATCGAAATTCTCAAAGGTTATGGAGGCTTTTGGGTAAATCCAGAAACAAACGAAGTAGGCTTAGATAAACCAGAAGCCATAAAAGCAGTAGATTTTTTACGCAAAACTATAACTGAAGGAATTTCTCCTCCTGGAGTAACTACTTATGCAGAAGAAGAAACCCGTCGTTTATTTCAAAGTGGTAATACTGTTTTTCTCCGCAATTGGCCCTATGTATATCCATTAGCATCAAACTCAGAAATAGCAGGAAAATTTGCCATTAAACCAATGATTCATGCTCCAGGAGAAGATAGTGGAGCTTGTTTAGGAGGATGGGGATTAGGAATAGTTAAAAGTACAAAACACCCAGAGGAAGCATGGGAAGTTATTCAATACTTCAATCAACCAGAAGTGCAACGTAAGTTGATTTTAGAAACAGGTTTTATTCCGGCAAGAAAATCACTGTTTAACGACCCTACCCTAGTAACAGAATTTCCTTATTTACCAAACTTACTCCAAGTAGTTGAAAATTCTGTATTACGTCCGCCAATTGCTCAATACGCTCAAGCTTCAGATATTTTACAACGTTATTTGAGTGCCGCTCTAACTGGTTCCCGCACTCCAGAATTAGCAATGAAAGGCGCAGCAGCAGAAACTCGTGCTTTGTTGGGAACATAATTCTAATTTCACAGCCATGTTTAGCTCTAAAAATAGAATATATTTAGGGTGGCATTGCAATCTATAATCCGATCGTTTCCAGCTTTTTTAAGGCGATAATTTGGAATAAATACAAGTAATGAAATGTTCAATTGAGCATAATGATTATAGCGTTTCTCACCCTTTGTGAGGTACAGTTATCTTTTTTATCTCTCTTCTGTCAGACTCCGAAAAATGAGGGTTTGACCCTAATTCTCTTCTTAGGTATCGTTGGCTGTAACGACGGAATTTTTTCATAATTTCGGAAAGTTACAGAAGAGGGTTATTCCTATTCCCTATTCCCTTCTGGATCTGTTGCCTTCCGGAACTGTTGCCTAAAACCTAAAATTTTGTACCTCACGCTTTTTGAGAATTGCTATAAGTACACCAAAACTTAATCAAACAATAACTGTACAACACGGAAAACAAACGTACTATTAAGCAGGTTATCTGCAAAAATATATCAGAATAAAACTTCAACTAAATCTCAAAAAGTAGGTTACTCAAGATTGGTTTACAAATGGATTTAAACTTATGGAATGTAGCTTAAAAAGAATCATTATTCAACAGCCTGGCAGTAGGTATAGCAATCAGGAATCAGTTGTGAGAATTGAGGTGTTCCTTAAAAGTATAGAATATGGCAATTATTATATTCATATAATACGTTTTTTCTTCTTCTCTGTTCCCTGTTCCCAGCTCCGGTGTTCCCTGTTCCCTAAAAGTTTCCAATATCTCACAACT
>JBARXI010000357.1:0-5709 GCA_049647275.1 Microcoleaceae cyanobacterium | reverse complement strand
CCCATGGACTGGGCAATGACTCAAAATAATCTCGGCATTGCCTACAGTGACAGAATAACAGGAGACAAAGCAGAAAATATAGAATCTGCTATTGCTGCATACCAAAATGCTTTGCAAGTTCGTACTCAAAAAGACTTCCCCATGGACTGGGCAATGACTCAAAATAATCTCGGCATTGCCTACAGTGACAGAATAACAGGAGACAAAGCACAAAATATTGAATCTGCTATTGCTGCATACCAAAATGCTTTGCAAGTTCTTACCCTAGAAGCAAACCCTCTTTACCACCTCAAAACCACCCGCAACTTAGGCAACCTATATTTTGACAATCAAAACTGGCAACTCGCCACTGAAAACTACGAAAAAGCCATAACCGCAGTAGAAGTTAGCCGTAGTTGGGCAACTACCGACGATCGCCGTCAGGAAATTATCAAAGAAAATATTGGTACTTATAGCAAAGCAATATTGGCATACATATATATAGATAGGTTAGATAAAGCTCTGGAAATTGCCGAGCGGAGTCAAGCTCGAAATTTAGTCGAGCTGCTCACCAACCGTGACTTACTTCCCAAAGTCGATGTAGATCCAGAGATAACGGAGCAGTTTCAGCAACTAAAACAAAAAATCCGAGTCGGGGAAGGGGAGTTACAGAAAGTCAGACAACAACTATCGGGGCAAGATGTACAACAGCAGTCATCTTTGGCGGAATCTGAGAAACACCTAAATGAGGAGTTGGAGGAATTAGAGCAGCAGTTAGAAAAAGTATTCAATGAAATTCAGAAATTCGATCCCACTTTCCGTCTGACTCAGGAAGTACAACCAATGACTTTTGCAGAAATTGAGCAACTTGCCACAGAGGAGCAGACGGCATTTATTGAGTGGTATATTACGGCAGAAAAATTTCTGGCATTTGTAATTTTGCCGCCAACTCCAACAGCAAATTCAGAATTATTTGTTTGGCAGTCTACTGAGGAAGATTTGGAAAATTTAGAGGAGTGGGTAATAGAATATCTGAGCAAATATGATGAGAGAAAAGAAGCGTATTATCAGAGAGAAGAAAATTCGGATAAATCTGAAAATTTGCAACAGGAATGGGAGGCAAATATAACGACTCGTCTGGAAAAATTAGGAGAAATTTTACATATCAATGAAATTATTCAACCTATCCTGGAAAGGCAGTGCCAAAAACTAACTTTAATTCCTGATTTTTTCTTACATTTATTGCCGCTTCATGCCTTACCTGTAGCAATTCCCAATCCCCCTAAATCCCCCTTAGAAAGGGGGACTTTTGAGGCTCCTCCCTTAGAAAGGGGGACTTTGAATGTTTCTAATCCCCCTAAATCCCCCTTAGAAAGGGGGACTTTGGAGACTTCCTCCTTAAAAACGGGGACTTTGGAGGCTCCCCCCTTACAAAAGGGGGCGGGGAGGGAATTTACACCTCATAAATTAAACGACTGCTATATTAACCCAGAAAATAGTCAAGAAAACCCAGAGAAAATTTATCTCCAGGATTATTTTCCCCAAGGAATAAGTTATGCTCCTAGCTGCCAAATATTGCAAAAAGTTAGAATGCGAGAATGCCAAGATTTTCAGAGTTTATTTGCCATTCAAACTCCGACACCAGATTTATATGAGCAAGATTTAAGCGTTGTTTCAGCAATTAAACAGCAGTTTGATGAAGCTGAAATTCTGAAGAAAACTAAGGCGACAAAATCGGCAGTTATTAACCATCCCAAATTATCTGTTGCTAACTCCATATTATTCTTCTGTCATGGCTACTTCAATTTCAATTCTCCCCTAGATTCAGGATTAGAATTAGCCGATGGAATGTTGACATTAGCAGATATTATTCAATACCTAAATCTGAAAAATTGTCGCCTCGTTACTCTAGCAGCTTGCGAAACCGGATTAACAGATTTTAAGCATCAGGAATATGTCGGTTTACCCAGTGGTTTTCTCTTAGCAGGAAGTACAAATATTGTCGCCAGTCTCTGGAGTGTGAGAAGTGATGCAACAGCATTATTGATGTTGAGATTATATCAAGAGTTAGAAAAATTTGATAATATAGTAGTAGCCTTAAAAAAAGCCCAAAACTGGTTAAGAAATACAGGGGTGCAAGAGTTGAGAGAGTGGGTAAGACAGTCTCCTCTAATTTCAGTTTTTCAAGTTAAGTTAGAAAAAGACTTTATGCAAATGGAAAATCAAAGAGGAGGGAATTTTAAACCTTACCATTCACCTTATTTTTGGGCTGGTTTTTGTATTATTGGAAAAGGAGAATAACTAATGTCTGAATATCAACTGTCTGAATATCAACAAAGTATTGGCGCTTTTGCTAGTTTGATAAATTCTCAAATTATCCCTGCTGAAGATTTCCAAGACTTGTTAAAAGTAGCAGAGGAAATGCCAGAAGATGATGAAGAAATAGCTCGTCAAATTGATAATTGGTTAAAGCCAGCATCTCGGTCAAAAATTCACGAGGTTTATAGAGTTAGACTGGGTAATTTACCAGATAATGATTTTATTAAAATGGGTTTTGGTGGTGCAAAAATGCCACCCAGTCAGGAGAGTGAATCTTTCAAAGAATTGCTCATTAATACAATCAAAAAAAATACCCCTGAACCAAAACCACAGGAAAAATCAGAAGATAAATCAGAAGATAAATAATAAATAAACGGAAGTCCAGTAGGGTGCGTTAGAGAAGCGTAACGCACCATTTGTTCAGGGAAGTCGCCCATCCCACAGATTACTTGGTAATCAATTATTTATATGATTTTTGAATTAATAGTGGTGCGTTACGGCTCTATTTTGTTGAAGTCTCATCATGTGATTTTTGAATTAATAGTGGTGCGTTACGGCTCTATTTTGTTGAAGTCTCATAATGTGATTTTTGAATTAATAGTGGTGCGTTACGGCTAGCGCCTAACACACCCTACTGGACTACTGGACTATTATAATTAAAATTCCAACTCAATCTAAATATGAAAAATTTTACAATTAGTCTATTAGCATTTCATTTATATTCAACTTTCCTAGATTCCTCAAAACAAAATGACGAATCTGCCAAATTGTTATGGGAAAACCTCGCCAAAATTGAGGAAAATTCTCTGCCATTCCCAGAGTTAAAATATTTACGCCATGAATTAATTTGCTATGACCAACATGGCAATTATAATCCTACTTTAATATCCCAAGAAAATACTTGGTGGATGAATAAATCAAAGCAAGCAATAGACTTAGATGTAATTGAAATAGAAAACTGGAAAATAGCAGGTAATCTCCAACCATTTCTACTTAACGATACCTACGCTGCTGACCTAACTCTCACCCCAAAATTATCAGCAGAAAAATTAGACATTTCCCTACTCAAACAATTCCCCATCAAAAGTTTATTACCTTCATCAATTCAAGCATCATTAGGAGAAATATTTTTGATATATGGAGAAATAGACCAAGAAATAAACGCCGAACAAATAGCTAATGAATGTGTGGAAAATTTATTCGCCTCAGCCCAAATAAAACCAACTCTTGTTAATCAAGGCGAATTATTTAAAAGCTTGCTATTTGAATACGAAGCAACAGAATTAAACACCGCCAATAACCAAAGCAACAAAATTAAAATATTAGTCTTATTAAACAATAGTCAAGCAGAAACATTAGAACTAGCAGAAAAATCCTACGAGTGGATATTACAATTATTGTGCAGTCGTCAAAAAATAAACTTTGTCTATCAAGAATCACGAAATCTCTACCCTCAAGCCAGAAAATCTTACAGCAAATTAGAAACACAAATGGAGAACTTCTCCCAAATAACAAAAGACCCAAAAACTAGACTAGAATCTTTCAAACAAATCCTCGAAAAAATGCCAGAAGATTATGTATATTATTCCCGTTATCTGCGAGACTTAAAAGCACATAAAACCGCCCTCGAAACCAACACCACAAATTATAAAATCTGCCTAGAAAAGATAGAAAATATTAGTAATATTCCCCAATATTGGCAAGACTTCCTGAATAAAACCTGTCCGCTGTGGCACAGACAAATTGAAACAGATATTAACTACCTTTCCCCTGGTCAAAACCTATTTGAACAGATGGTAAACACAATTAGAGGCATGGCAGAAATAGACCAAGCAGAAAGCGATCGCCGCTTAGAAAGAACCATTCAAATTATTGGTGTAGGATTAGGCACAGGAGGAATTATTGCCTCCAGCACTGGTCATATTGATGTACCTATTACCTTCAAACCTACTTGGAAATTAGACACAATTCATCCCGTTATTCTGACTTTAATTTTAAGTATTTTAGCAACTCTATTAGCAGGATTAATAACCTGGTATTTGACCAAGACAAAAAAATAATAGAAGTATATTTTAGGAAAGATAACGTAAATCTTAGATTTAGCAATAAATAGCTAATAATTAATCAGTAAAAACTTATTTTTAAGAGCCATCATAAAGTAGCGATCGCTCTATGTTATGGTCAAAAAAAAGTAAGATGAGCGACATGGGCAGAAAAATCTATCTAGAAACCCGAACCAGTTTGATTGAAAAACATCTTCCCAACAGCGATCGCCACTTTTAATTATTTTCTTATAAACAAATATTCCCTTCTAAATAAAACTGAATTAATGGAGTAGTTAATTGTTGTGAATTGGTGAATTGCTTTAATAATTTCTCAGTATTCTTGATTGCTTGAGGTTGTTTACTTTCCAATGGCTCCATATTTGCCCTTAATATAATCACTTTCAAAACTCCCATCAAAGGGTTGTCCCACTCTATTAACTTGTCAAAAATAGGTGTTAGTGATACCCTTCTAAAGAGGCTTTTATCAAAAAAAGCCCAGAAATAAAAAACTGTCCGGCTAGACAAGAATTTCTGGCCTAGGCAAAATTTGGTGAGGTAGTCATGCGTCTTCGGAAAAATACAATTTTGGCAAGTGGTTGCTTGTCGTTATTAATGTCACTGGGAGCAATGTATCCTGCGATCGCTGCTCCTGAAAATGAAAAAGTTGTCCAACGGGAAAGAACTCGCCCTGGTGGGGGAGCGAACCAAATGGAAATTGTCGGCTATATTAAAGGTATTATCGGTAATGTAGTGACAATTAGAGTAGATGATGCAGAAGAATTAGGTCTTCCTGGTATTGCACCTAATGATGGTGAACCTACTTATGTTACGATACCGGAAGAGGAACGCGGTCAACTGCGAACTTTATATTTCTCGCCGATGCACAATGTACCTATCGCAGGTCTAGTACCTGGAATGCGGATTTATGCAATTGTTGGCAAAGAGGCAGATAATTCTGACAATCCTTGTGGTTGTATTGACTTCTTTAAAGTCATCCCAGACTACAATTATGAACGGGTGGAAGTTCAATTGCCACAGTATAATTTCCAAGGGCCTCCTTCTTTAGAATTTCCACCACTTCAGCCACCACCACCAATTACACGGCCGACTCCACCACCACCACCAGTGAGAGGACTTTGGTAATATAAGTTAAGAATCACTTTTAGAGAAATTTTTTGATGCCATTGTTATGAAAACGGTGGCATCATTTATTTGTTTGAATCAGGAAGAGGCAAGAGAGTCGGGAGCTCATACTAAATCCGGTTTACACAAGAGGTTTATTAAAAGGGTAAGGCAGAAGGCATCCCCCCTAACCCCCCTTCAAACCAAAAGCGCAGCATCATCTGGCTTCCCCCATCCAACCAAA
>JBARXI010000356.1:0-19522 GCA_049647275.1 Microcoleaceae cyanobacterium | reverse complement strand
TTAAGAAGAAAAGCGGTCGTTTGCGCAGCATTCCGTAGGATGGGATGGCGAGGATACCTCGCCATATCCAATCGACCAAGAGAAGTCAACAATTTTCTCATTGGTATCAATCCTCTTCCTTTAAGACAGAGGTAATTATCAATTATTCATTATCAATTATCAATTATCAATTATTGAACTCCTGTCTCCAGACTCGGTGACTCCTAACTAAAAAAACGCTCTTCATTGACAAAGATACGTTTAGGGGTTCTATATTCCGTTTCTTGGTCAATTGGACAGTTTTTGCGCTTCGCTCTCGCGCCACTAACGGCTATGGCCGACAGAGAAAGCGCAGCATTCCTTAGGGAAGAGAGACCCGAACAATGCAGAGCCGCTCCGCTTTACATGTTGCGGAGCAAAACGCCATTCCTTGACTGTTCTTCTCGGATGAGCTTTGCCTGCTTCCCCAGAATTTTGTACCTCCAGAAAGTTGCAAACTGCTGTATATTTTTAGATAACTTGAAGCAATCTACCTATAAATAGTTTATTATTAAAAGTTTAGACTTCATTTTTGAGGATTAATAATGATTGAAGTTGAGAAGTTAAGTAAAATTTATGGTTCAACTTCAGCACTTAAGGAAGTATCCTTTGCGGTACAACAGGGAGAAATACTGGGATTTTTGGGTCCTAATGGTGCTGGTAAAACTACCACAATGCGGATATTAGCTGGATACTTACCTGCTACAAGTGGCACAGCTAAAATTGCTGGTTATGATGTTCATGAAAGTTCTATGGCAGTACGACAATTGATTGGTTATTTACCAGAAATACCACCATTATATCCAGAAATGACAGTAGAAGGATTCTTGTTTTTTGTCGCTAGAATTAAACGAGTCGCTGCGGGTGATCGCTCTGGTAAAGTTAAGTTAGCGATGAGAAGATGTGGGTTATTAAATAAGCGGAAAGTTTTGATTAGAAAACTATCGAAAGGATATAAACAAAGAGTGGGAATTGCTCAAGCTTTGGTACACGATCCCCAAGTGATTATATTAGATGAACCTACAGTTGGTCTTGACCCTAGACAAATTATTGAAGTCAGAAATTTAATTAAAGGTCTGGCTGATGACCATACAATTATTTTATCTACTCATATTTTGCCAGAAGTTAGTATGACTTGTAATCGGGTGGCGATTATTAATCAAGGTGAAATTGTGGCTACAGGTAGCCCGGAAGAAATGAGTAATAAGTTAGCTAGTGGGTGGGGATATGAGGTGGAAATTGAGGGAGAAAATCAGGTAATAGACACAGGATTAGATTTATTGGCACAAATTTCGGGAGTTCAATCTATAGAAGAAATTAAGTCTGAGAATGAAGGTCGCTTCAGGCTACAAATAAAATGTTACCCAGAAATGGAACCAGGGAAAGAAATTGCTAATACTATAGTTTCTGCTGGTTTGGGTTTGTGTGAACTACGCCGAACTAGTGCTACTTTAGAAGATGTTTTCTTAGGCTTAACTACAGGTGAATTTTCGGGAAATTCAACGGTTAATGTCTCTACAAAGTATGTCAAAGATGAGGTAAAGTTTGACCAAAATGTTACAGTGAAAAAGAATCACAATCAATTACCTGACCCTTGGGAAGATGTGAAAGAAACAGATGCCAAATAAAAAAATATAAATTGAGATACAAAATTGAGATACAAAATTGAGATACAAATTTAGACTATCGCTATTGAAGATAAGTTTTGGATAGTAGGTTTTAGGTATTAGGTTTAATGTTCGTCCTTGGATTTATCCTCAACCAGTTGTAGACACAGCAGGTGACAGTGGAGTTTGAAATATTTTAAACAAGGGTTCCTCTAAAGGTCTTCTAAACCTACCACCTACCACCTTCTTCCAGACTAAATAAGACTAAAAATAAATCAACACAACTGAGAAAGGAAATAAAACAATGCTGGTAGTAATTAGTAATATTGTGGCAATTTACAGAAAAGAATTACAGGGATATTTTGCATCACCATTAGCTTATGTAATTACAGGAATATTTTGGCTATTGGCAGGATACTTTTTAGTAGCTATTTTATTAGGGCCAGATGGAATTATTCAACAAATTGCTACTAGAGACCAATTAGGAATTACGGAACCGCCAGTAGATGCACCATACGAATTTCTCAAGGCTTATCTCGGCATCATGGGTTCTCTATCTTTATTTTTATTGCCCATGTTATCCATGAGTTTATATGCTGAAGAACGAAAACGAGGCACTTTAGAACTGTTAGCAACCTCACCCTTAACAAACTGGGCAGTAGCAACAGGAAAATTATTAGCTGTATTGACATTTTATATTTCTATGGTGTTGCCATTGTTAGGATTAGAAGCTATTGCTATTAATGCGGCGGAGCCTCCTGTTTCGCCAGTGGTACTTTTGTTAGGACATGGCGGTTTAATATTACTTGCTGCTGCAGTGTTATCCCTGGGAATGTTTATTTCATGTTTAACAGATAGTACGATTTTATCAGCGATTCTTACCTTTGCTTTAGTATTATTTCTGTGGGTAATAGATGTGGTAGCCAATAATGTTAGTGGTTTTTTAGCAGAGATATTAAGACATTTATCAATGCTCACTCATTATAGCAATATGATTCAGGGAGTTGTGGATATTAGCAGTATAATTATGTTGTTGAGTTATATTGTTTTGGGAGTATTTTTAACTGCTCAATCAATTGATGCTTTACGGTTTCAACGTTCCTAATTTATAGGAAAAAAATTAAGGGACTTCCAAAGAAAAAATATCTCATTGCGATGAACTTAAGGGAGTAGAGGGAGTCCGAGAATTAGATAATTTATTTTTTGCTATTCCCTAAACTATAGTCTTGCTGATACAGGTGAGGTAATTATAGGTTTCCTTTCCTGTTTTCTGTTCTTTAAAATTCTAAGTTTTGTACCTCATTCCACTGAAAAAAGCTATATGAGTTTTATCAGCCCTAAGATAGATTTTGCCTGCAAAAATATATTTGATTCTCCAGAAAGTAAAAATATTTTGATTAGTTTTCTCAATGCTATTTTACAGCAGATTGCAGGTTAATGACCTCCAGCTAATAGGGTGGTGTCGTCTACTCCTAAATAGACCACACCCCTCACACTTCCCACTCCCTAAAACAATAAATATATGTACTTAATCAAGTTGGAAACTGCTGTATATCAAGGGAAACCTATTATTAAAGATTTAGAAATCATTGACCCCTATCTAGCAGCCCAAATTTTCGGGGTGAAAGATAGTGATTTAGATGTGAGGGCAACTCTGGATAATAACAGTACAGTAATTATTGAAATGCAGGTAATTAATGTAGCAGCATTTGGAAAAATAGTTTTTTAGAATGCTGCTAAAATTTATTCACTACAGTTAAGTAGAGGAAAATTATATCAAAGGTTACAGCCTGTAATTGCCTTTAGTATCACAGATTTTTAGATGTTTGAAAATCACCCATAAGTTATATCGAGATTTGTGTTTAAAGAGGAAAAGTATTTATTTACTTATCCACAAAATTAAATATAGTTAGTATTTGTGGAACTGCCAAAATTTAATAAAGATTTGGCAAAAGTAGAAACAATAACTGACAAATAGGTGTATTTCTTGAAAAATACTGCTGAAAAATACTGTGGCATTAGAGACTATACCAGAAAAAATGCGAATAATACCTGAAACTCAATGAGCATTTTATATTGCTAATGACGCGAATCTAACCCTAGAAGAATTCAATGAATTACAAAAGCAATAATTTTAGATTCAAGACCAACAAGGTGCAGTATAATTTGCGGTAAACAAAGCTGTAAATCAAGCAACTAAAAACGCATAAATATCATTAATCATGGGTCTATTGAGGAGAAAACTAGATACTATAGAAACAGAAACTCGAATTCGTCAATTATCTCCATAACAATTAGAAAACCTAGTTGTAGGGTTAGCAATGCCTATAAGTGTCTTTTTCTAAAGGTTTTAGCCTTATTTAGCATTGCCCACATTATGCGTTTATTTATGCCGACCTACTTATAAAAACAGAAACTCGAATTCGTCAATTATCTCCAGAACAATTAAAAAACCTAGTAGATGCAGTTTGATATTTTACAACTACAGAAGATTTGAATACATGGTTAGATAATGATTCTACATAATATGCTTGTTAAAAGAGGAAGACGATAAGCCGAAGTTGGTAATCAACATAGTAACCAGAAAATACCAAAAAACTCACTGTTGAAAGGGATGATAAACAGTACTTAATTAAATCTAAGCAGATTTGGCTTTTTTCTTCTGAGTTTGACCGTAGCCGAAAATGGTTCAGAGAGAAATCTGGTTTTACACCTAATACCAACCGTGAAAAAAAGAATATTAAAAATAATTTGAGTGATGTAATGAATTTACAGATGATATTTATGAGAGTGCAGGACAAGATATTTTGCCTAAATAAAGCTTCACCCTAAAAAATTGTTATATGCTATTCCTTCTGACTCTTGAGGAAGTGACTTCTAAAAACAGCCTAACTATTTGTAGCAAAGATTTATCACGCCTGGTATAACTTATATTCAATTATGAATCGATAAGATTTATCAAAGACCAAAATTAATCTGATAGGCAACGTAAAAATGAGCTTTTGCACATCACATATTTGTCAAAAAAATTCTTGACTGAATCGTATTGAATTATCAATGGCAAAAATAAATAATTATTGGAAGAAAAAGGAAGCAAAAATTAAAATAAATAAATCATTCATTGCAGAATCCACTCAAATTATTTATAATATTTTTTCTTCCTTCTTCCTGATTTTTTCTCAGATACAATTTATAGATAGAAAAATATCATAATATGAAAATTATCAAAGGCACTTGGACTTATTTATTTTGGCTAGGACCGATTCTAACTATCATGGGTTTATCGGCAGGTTTTGTTTCAGGAAATTGGGAAACTATACCATTAGGTTTAATAACTACTGGCATAGTAATAATTGGTTTATGGGTTTTTTATCAAGTTTATTCAATCGAACAAAACTCAACCACAACCTGGTGGAGTGGACGAGCAACAGAAGCAGGCACCAACGCAATTTTTGCCACTATTTCTGTACTAATAATTCTGGGATTAATTAATTTTTTAGCAGTTCGTTATGAAGGCAGAATAGACTTGACTGAAAATCAGCAGTTTACATTATCACCCCAAACTATAGAAGTATTAGAAAATCT
Organism: Microcoleaceae cyanobacterium; assembly: GCA_049647275.1. Lineage (GTDB taxonomy): Bacteria > Cyanobacteriota > Cyanobacteriia > Cyanobacteriales > Microcoleaceae > JASJEE01. The sequence continues at coordinate 14,312 of JBARXI010000356.1, read as the reverse complement.
CGAACAACCAGTCAAACTTTGGATATTTGACCGAGGCGAAAATTCCCAATACACCCAACTAATAGAAAACTATCAAAGAGAAGGAAATGGTAAATTTAGCTTTGAGTTAATAGACCCCCATAAACAACCGGGAAAAGCCAATCAATTTGGAGTTCAACAGTTAGGAGAAATTCATCTCGAAGCCGCAGATAAAAAAGAAGTTATTATTAGTCGACAACTAGAACCCCTAACCGAATCTAAACTGACTAATAGTATAGAAAAAATTCTCGGCGGAAAAATCTTAAAAATATACTTTACTCAAGGTCACGGTGAACGGGAATTAAAAGAAGGTCAAAAAGGTTTTTCCGAAGCAGTTAACGCTCTAAAAAATAAAAATTACATCATAGAATCTATCAATTTAGCTAGCATTTCTCAAGTACCAGAAGATGCAGATGTTTTAATTATTGCAGGTCCTCAAAGAGCATTTTTAGAGGCAGAAGTTACCGCTTTACAACAATATTTAGAGCAAGGTGGCGGTGTACTTTTAATGTTAGACCCAAGCACCGACCCTGAATTAGATGATTTATTAGCACAATGGGGTGTATTAGTTGACGATCGCCTGGCAATAGATGACCCAAAAATTGGTGGACTCACCGGTATTGGCCCCTGGGTGGTATTCGTTACTAGGTATGGAGAACATCCAATTACTAAAGATTTTGGCAATGGTATTTCATTGTATCCCTTTGCCCGTCCCATAGAAAGTGAGACCGTCGATGGTATACAAGAAAGTCCTCTAATTTGGACCAATGACCAGAGTTGGGCCGAAACAGATTTAAGGGGTCAGTTGCTGTTCAATGAGGGACGCGATCGCTTGGGTCCATTATCCATAGGTGTAGCTTTGACTCGTTCTGCAACTACTCGAGAAAGTGGGGAAACTGAATCAGACCTGACTCCCATTGCCCCATTACCCGGTCAACCACCAAATCAACCTCTGGAAACTTCTGTTTCTGAGACAGAGGAAAAAGAGGAGACAATTTCAGCAGAAGTTATTCCCCCACTTCCTGGTCAACCGCCAGATGAATTAGACTTCACAGAAACAGTGGCAAAATCAGAAAATACATCTGAAGAAGCTCGTTTAATAGTATTAGGAAATTCTCAATTTGCCACAAATGGTTGGTTTCAACAACAACTGAATGGAGATGTTTTTCTTAACTCAGTTAGTTGGTTGAGTAAACCAGAACAAGAAACGCTTTCTATTAGTCCGAAAAAAGTGACAAATCGTCGCATTGCTATGACCTTAGTACAAGCCAGATTTTTAAGTTGGACAGCTATTATAATTTTGCCACTTTTAGGATTTACAATTGGTGGAATTTTGTGGTGGCGAAGACGATAAATTAAAATTTGATTAAATAATTTATCCTGACTTTTTAAAGCACGACCTAATTTAGTCCAAGGAAAAGCTAAAGGAATGGTATTTCATCCTAACCTCATATCTTTTAAATAATTACCGATTTCACTTTCTGAAGCAGAATCTATACCTAGCAACAAATTTAAAACAATATCTCAAGTATAATTATTTTGTTTTTTTCGTGCCTACCTACTTAATTTACCTCAAGAACTTATTTCCAAGTGCATGTGAATGAGAGAATCAAAGCTTTATAAATTTGCCTTGTCCAGATGAAACTGGAATATACTTTGTTATTGACAGGACTTACGCAAAGACACTACATATAGCGCATGGTCAACAGAGCGATTGCTGACGCAAAGCTCCGCTAACGCTTAAAAATTATAGCGATCGCCTCAAGACAATTAACATAGTTAAAACAAAGGTAAAAAACACCTATCAAATAAAAATAGCCCTGAATTTTATTGTAGGCTGCTTCAGCTCTTCGAGCAAATAATCTGAGAGCAATTCATGTTTGATTTTGTAAATAGTTTTTCCTATTTTTACTGCTAATCTTTTGAAAAAATTCCAGACTAACATCCCACAAGCAATATGATTTATTTGAATTTGTCTCAGACGACATTGACAGGAGCATAGACCTGTTAATTGCTTAATTTCTCGATTGATATTTTCAATTTTCCATCGGGTTTGAGATTCAAATTCTACATCATCTTTACTGCATTGGCTCAGGTCGTTAGTTGCAATATATTCTGTTCTTTTGGTAGAAACAGTTGCCCAGAAAAGCTTAACTTTTTTATCTCTTGTAAAACCTTTAATTTTAATTATTTTACCTGATATTTTTTCTGATTCACTCCAGCTTAATTCAGCAATATTTTTATATTTTTCTACACCACCAGTATCATCTACTAAACGATTTACTGTTAAGGGGCAATAATAAATTTTTCCTAAATTATCTATCAATGCCATTAATCTTTGTGTTGCATACCAACTATCCATCAATACAGTTTTAAATGGTAATTGCTTGTTATTTACCACATTTAATATCATTTCTTCAACATGATCTATTTTAGTTTTTTTGTCACTATCTGGATCATAAATACGGTAATCTATTATCCAAAACTCTTCGTTTTGTGGATTAAAATATATACAATTAACTATTCCTATGCCCCGAATTACTTGATGTTCATTACCACTATATTGTCGTCGCACAAGTGCCTCTTTCAGAGGAGCTTCGCTATCAATTTTATTAGCATACTTTTTATTAATGACTGTATCATCAAAAATTAGGTATGACTCTGTACATTGGACAATTTCCTCTTTCACATTTCGCCATAAATCTTGTGAACTTAGAGAGTCTATTCTTAAATAACGATTAATTGTATCATGGCTAATATTTTCTAGGTGATTTGCTAGATTAGTTATGGTATAATTTGTATGAGAATTTAGCAAATATTGACAATAATCAATATAGTTAAAATTCATATCGATCGCTTTGTACAACACTTCTAGATAATTATATAATAAGCGCGAGTATTTTGGTGAAATTTATTAACATGGAGGAACACCCACTCAACTTAGGTCAGTACACTACATATAGTGTCTTTGCGTAAGTCCTGATTGATTTATGATTAAACTCACATTTGGCAGGTCAACTTGTAATACCAATTTGAAAAAAGAATGTTATGAAGAATTAGGGTTATTAAAGTATTTTTTGTAAAATGTCTCTTTAAACCCCGCCCTTAAGGGCGGGGTCTTAAAAATGGATATTAACTATAATAAATGATATTTAAGCTACAAATTGCTGACTACTGACTCCTGCCTCCTGATTCCTATAAAAAGTCTAATTATTTGTAGCAAACATTGATAAAACTGGTATAACATCAAAAGCACTATAAAAAAAAGGTAGATAGCTAAGTGTTTATACTCTGTAAATCATTTTCAGTAAAGGCAAAACTTAACAGTGAGGGCTATTTTACCTCGAGAACAGGCAACAGATTTTTTCTTTTCCCAGTCCTTATTTCACTGTTGCCTGTTCCCTGTTCCCTGTTCGCTTTCCCGAAGGGAGTTGACCTTTCTCAAATTCAAATTATCAGAAAAATATGAAGCATAAATACTTAATTATTTTGTTCTATTGGCAACCGTTATTTTCTCCTGATTCCTGACTCTTTATTCTTTATGCTATGTTTTGAAGTGCAGAATGTAGAATTAAAATTTAATTTACTTCGAGAATAAAACTTTTTTCAGAAATCGTAAATGTTATGAAAATCAAAAAAACAACTTTAACATTAATATTAACAGCCCTTGCTTTAGGTAGTTTTGTTTACTTTTATGAAATTAGAGGTAAACAACAGCAGGCAGAAATTCAGGAAGAACAAAAACAGGTATTTAATTTTGAGTCAGAAGAAATTCAGGCTATTACTATCAAACAAGAGTCAGAAACATTAATCTTAAAAAGAGACGAAGAGGCGGAAGAAAAAACTTGGAAAATCACCGCACCTGTAGAAAAAAAAGCTGATTTACCAACAGTAGAATTTTTGCTAGACCAACTAACAGGATTAAAAAGCGATCGCCTGATTACTACTCTAGCTGCGGAATTATCTGAGTATGGTTTAGAAAAACCAGAAATCTCCTTAGAAGTTCAACTAAAAGATGGCAAAACCCGTCGTTTATTTTTAGGAAAACCAGACTTTAATGGCAATTCTATATATTCTCAATTAGAACCGGAAGGGGAACCCCCAGAAGAGGTATCTGTTTTGTTATTATCTGTGAACTTTAAAAATATTTTGACTAAACCAGTTTCCGAATGGGAAAAACAAGAAAAACCGGAAGAATCTACCGATGAAAAAGAGGATTCTGCTACGACAGAAGAATCACCAGAAAAAACCGAACCATCTCTGAAAACATCGCCAGAAAAATCAGAAGAATCTACAGATAAAAAAGAGCAACTAGAAACACCAAAAGCATCACCAGAAGAATCACCAGAAAAAACCGAACCATCTCTGAAAAAATTACCAGAAAAATTAGAAGAGTCTACAGATAAAAAAGAGCAACCAAAAACAAATGAAGAATCTTCAGACAAATCATCTAGCACCCCAGAAGTATCACCCTCACCAACCGATAATTATTTACTAACAGAATAGTAGACTTGGGGGGGGAATAAAACTAACATAAAACAAATGAAGAATCTTCAGACAAATCATCTAGTACCCCAGAAGTATCACCCTCACCAACCGATAATTATTTACTAACAGAATAGTAGACTGGGGCAGGAATAAAACTAACATATAATTGACTGATCGGGTCAAGGCAGTGAAGCAATGATTAAAGGTAGGCAAATTTACGCCATGCTGTAATAGTTATATTTCTACTTGGCTGTTTCATTCTTGTGGAACATAAGATATCTGCTTTAACTTTTCTCTTTTTAGGAAAAGAGAGAATAATAATTAAGATTAAACTAAGACAGCTTTTAACAATATTCTAGAGCCTGTTTGAATTTGGTGAGATAGATGATGATTTCTGTTTTATATTCCCCAATAAGTACCTAGACAAAATTAATTGTATATTCTGTGCCAAAGTTTATGAGAATTTCTTCTACGGCTTCTACTAAAGTAGAATAATTCTCGTAAGCCTCACTTTCTAGCCATTTATATTTGATCAAGCGCCACAAAATTTCGATAATATTTAAATGTGGAGAATAGGTAGGCAAAAAAAATATTTCTACCCCTTTTTCTCTCCATTCATTTTCTTGATCCCAGAAATTATTATTTTGATGTATTGAAGAGTTATCCATTACCAAAAATGTCTGATTCGTTACTGTTTCACAAAATTTATCGGTTGCCAGCTATAATCACATCACTGTTTATACTACATCTCAAGGTATATGCATCTAATTTATTAGATTTACTCAGAAATCCTCAAACATTTAATCTTTGACTTTTTTGGCTCTTGATTTCTATTTTTTGACCAGTCTCTTGCCAAGCATAAGGAAGATAAGGTATTAAACAAAAACCACTTTCATCTACATATCTTATCTCTATTTTTCCTATTTCTTCTTTCCTTTTTAATTCTGCTAGTTCTTCTACTTTTCTCTTGTGAAAACCGGGGCAGGGCTCCCCTCCTACCTTCCTTTTTATTCTATGCCATCCCATTTTTATTGACTTTATTACCCTTTTTATTGTTTTTTTGCTGACTTTGATTTGCCATTGCTTTTTGATTTTTTCTTGAACTTTATCGAGGTTTTTAGGTGTAGCTTTTACCCAGTCCTTTATTTGTTCTTCTTGTGCTGAATCAAAAGTTTTATTTCTGCCACGACCTGGTTGATTATATAATCCTACCAAGCTTGATAATTCCCACAAATTAAACCAATTATAAATTGTGTTACGACTTACTTTAAATATTTTCATTAATTCCGATATCTTGGCTCCTTGATAGCTGAGTTTAATGCAATGCGCTCTCTGTCTTACTTGATAATATTTGCTATGTTTATAAATTCTGTCTAAGAGTTTCAATGTATCTTTTGTTAAGCCCTTTATGTATCTCATTTTTATCCTGTTCTTTTTTAGCGATACTGCTGACGCAACGCTCCGCGAACACTAACTTTTTTTCCTCTAAAACTCATTAAAAAATAGTTATTTTTAAATATACAATTAATTTTGTCCAACTACTTAACCAAAATTTTGTACCTGATTCAGGTATACATCTATAATAATATTAAACTAACTAAAAAAAGAGGTTAACATGATTGTACAAAATATCCCAGAATTAATGACCCTGGAAGAATTTTCAAATTGGTATCCAGACGGTTATGGTCGATATGAATTACGCAATGGAGTAATTTTTGAAATGCAGCCTACAGGAACTCACGAACAAGTAGCAGGTTTTCTAGCAGGTGAAATATTTGCAGAAATCAGACGATTACAACTTTCTTATATTATTCCCAGACAAGCAATAGTTAAACCGATAGATACAGATAAATCCGGTTATAATCCCGATGTAATTGTTCTGGATGAACCAGCATTAAAAGATGAACCTTTATGGAAAAAACGCTCCACAATTACTCAAGGCAAAACAGTCAAACTAATTATTGAAGTTGTAAGTACAAATTGGCGTGACGATTATGGTCATAAGTTAATTGATTATGAGGGTTTAGAAATACCTGAATATTGGATTGTCGATTATTTAGGATTAGGAGGAAAACGTTATATTGGCAACCCCAAACAACCTACTTTGTCAATTTATCAGTTAATTGATGGGGAATATCAAGTACAACAATTTCGAGCTGATGAGCAAATTCTTTCTCCAACATTTCCAGAAGTTAAATTAACCGCTCAACAAATTTTTGCCCTAGGAAATTGAAAAGATATAAAATCTTATTTTTCATCTCTTAGACAAACAGCTAAAAAGTTGTTTGCAAAAGTAGCAAAATTTTCCTACCGTCCTTATAAGTAGGTAAACAAAATTAATTACACATTTTCCACGCACAGAAACCTTTTTACTGCAAGAGTTATAGGAAATTAGATTAGGTAACCAATTCTGTGTAGGTGCTTATAACCTATTTGATATCTATTTAATCTATTTAAAAAGAGAGAGGGGAGTGTGGGAGGTGTGGGGAGTTTAGTCGATATTTTTCAACCTTTTTTCCCTATTAGACATCTCCAAAAAAGGTTATCAAACCCTTAGATAACCATTCCCAAAGGTGCTTATAACCTATTTGATATCTATTTAATCTATTTAAAAAGAGAGAGAAGAGTGTGGGAGGTGTGGGGAGTTTAGTCGATATTTTTCAACCTTTTTTCCCTATTATATATCTCCAGAAAAGGTTCTCAAACCCTTAGATAACCATTCCCAAATCGGCATTTTTGGAGAGGTCTATTGCTTCAGTCTATCTCCTAAAAAAATGAGTCAGTCCTCAGTGGGAGAAAGAGTGAAAAAACGGCAATTGCTGGCATAGTTATGAAATGGGTTCTATAGAACTCCTACCAGAGAACTTAATATCATTCTTTAAAATAAAAATAATGCTGGATTAACATTAAATCTTGCACCTAACTTTAAAGCAGCTTGTTTACTAATTCCTCTTTTACCATTAATAACTTCAGCCATAATACCCAGGGTCATTTCATTCTAGATTTTGGCAATGAATTTATTTACTGTCAAGAAACGAAAGATAAAATCCCTAAAGCTTGAAATAACGTAGTTTCGTAAATACATAAAATGGCACAGTTTAGAATGAAATAGCCCTGCATAATACCTTTTGAACCAAATATTTCTGCTAAATTTTCTTGAGATAAATGATTTAATTTCATTAAAAATAATAATCAAGAAAGAGGAGTATACATATTATCAAAATAGTAATACTGAAATTCAAAATTTCCGATTAAAGCGATTAAAAACTCCAATAACCAATCTGCTTCTGGGGTTAAATCTAATTTTATTAGCCAAAATTTCTGCTTTGCCCTTTCATTTTCAGATTTAGTTGTAATTGCTTGAGGTTAAAACTCTACTAAAAATTAGCTGTAAATTTCAGGATTGATAGTGAAGCTCATTTTTCCACTTTAATTAGTAGAGTTTTAAACTCTACTAAAAATTTGCCGTAATACAAAATTGTCTGTGAAGTTGCATTTAATCTATTCCTCCCTTGGGAAAGGGAGAGTTAGTTGCAGTATTAAGAAGAAATGGTATAAATTTCAGGATTGATAGTGAAGCTCATTTTTCCACTTTAATTACTAGATTTTTAAACTCTACTAAAAATTTGCCGTAATATAAAATTGTCTGTGAAGTTGCATTTAATCTATTCCTCCCTTGGGAAAGGGAGAGTTAGTTGCAGTATTAAGGAGAAATGGTATGAATTTCAGGATTGATAGTGAAGCTCATTTTTCCACTTTAATTACTAGAGTTTTAAACTCTACTAAAAATTTGCCGTAATATAAAATTGTCTGTGAAGTTGTATTTAATCTATTCCTCCCTTGGGAAAGGGAGAGTTAGTTGCAGTATTAAGGAGAAATGGTATAAAATTCAGGATTGATAATGAGGGTCATTTTGCCAATTTTATTTGTTGTATTTAGCATAAATTAAAAATTATTTAAAGAATACTAATTGTTTGTAGTAGTTAGTATATAAAATCAAGCGATATTTATTCCATTTTATATGAAAAAATATAAAATTAGCTACCGCTTCCGGGGATGATAAAATTTGCCGAACTTCTGATAAATGATGCCATTGTGAACTTTTTTTATTCATAAAAGTCTTCAATTTGATAGGCTACATCTAGATATTTAGATACAGCTTCTCTAAAATTACTAATGGCTATAAGTCGCATTATATCGCTGAACTTCTGATAAATGATGCCATTGTGAAATTTTTTTATTCATAAAAGTCTTCAATTTGATAGGCTACATCTAGATATTTAGACGCAGTTTCTCTAAAATTACTAATGGCTATAAGTCGCATTACAGCACTTTGCGTAACGGTTAGGTACAATAATTAATTATCCACATAGGCACAGAGAAAAGATTAGAAAAAGTAAGTTTAAAATTGGGATTAATTCTGTACCAGTTGGTTGTGCAAAGTGCTGTATATTGCCGAACTTCTGATAAATGATGCCATTGTGAAATTTTTTATTCATAAAAGTCTTCAATTTGATAGGCTACATCTAGATATTTAGACGCAGCTTCTCTAAAATTACTAATGGCTATAAGTCGCATTATTTAGGATAGAGATAGCTATAGAAACAAAATTTTAAACAAGGAGACAAGAAAGAAAAAGGAATTCCAAAAAACTCCATAAATAAATTTAGTTGACCAGGGAAGCCTTTATTTCTTCCCAGATTAGAGACCGCGTTAGATCAAAAGTCTCTAGTATGGATAATTTTTTTCTGTCATGGCTGTGAATATATGAATATATTTACTCTAAACCATTTTTTTTCGGTAAGTTTGTTATTGTGAGAATAATACTATGTTTTCAATATCAGAACAAAATGTCAAACAGAGAACAGATGTAATAAATATCTGTATTATCCTCCACTTAATTAGGCTGCTTTTACTCTAATAGATGAAACGCAATAGCCGGAACTGCTAAAATACTAGAAAATCTAATAATTAAATTTATTAAGACCCGAATTTCCCAAGCATATTCCCCATTCAAGACATCACAATTATGACTCAAACTGCACTGAATGTTGGGGCCACAGTCACCAACACCCAAAACGACGTTGAACTGCGTAAAGTATTTAAAGTATTTGAAGGCCATACAGCAGTAAGGGGCGTAGACCTCAATATCCGTCAAGGAGAATTTTTTAGTATTCTTGGGCCTTCTGGCTGTGGTAAAACCACCACATTACGCTTAATCGCAGGATTTGAAACCCCCTCAGCAGGTGAAATAATGATTCGAGGCAAATCTATGAGCCAAACACCTGCTTACCGTCGCCCCGTAAATACTGTCTTCCAAAGCTACGCTTTATTTAATCATCTGAGCGTCAAAGATAATATCGCTTTTGGACTACGAATCAAAGGTTTAGGAAAAGCTGAAACCGAAGAAAAAGTGGCACAAGCATTGCGGTTGGTGAAAATGGAGAAATTTGCTGATCGCTATCCCAATCAAATATCTGGTGGACAACAACAACGGGTGGCTTTAGCAAGAGCCCTCGTTAATCGTCCAACAGTATTATTATTAGATGAACCTCTGGGGGCCTTAGACCTAAAACTACGCAAACAAATGCAAATGGAATTGTCCTATTTACATCGAGACTTGGGCGTTACATTCGTTATGGTGACTCACGACCAAGAAGAGGCCATGAGTATGTCTGACCGCATTGCGGTGATGCACGAGGGCCGAATAGAACAAATCGGCTCTCCTCAAGAAATTTATGAACACCCTCAAAGCGCCTTTGTGGCAGACTTTATTGGAGATACGAATTTATTTCAAGGTCGGGTCGAATTTACTGATGATTCGAGTATAGTAGTTCAGACAGATAGTGGTCTGAAGATTGTGGTGCGGCAACCAAGTGGGGAGGCAAAAAATGTAGAAATTTATAGCGGTGCTTCGGTAGTCATTAGTGTGCGACCTGAGAAAGTTGATATCAGTCTTTATTCCCCAGATGTATCAGAAAATTGTTTTGAAGGCAGGTTGATGAATGTGATGTATATGGGGACTCATGTACATTATATGGTGAAGCTGTTGTCTGGCGATCGCATGATGGTCAGACAACCTAACACCGAAGGACTTTTACCAAGCCCTGATACTCCTATCTATGTTTACTGGGCAAAACAAGACTGTTTGGCTTTAAGTGAACCAAGATAGTAACAATAGTTAAACTTTTAACGTAAACTTACTTCTAACTTTTAACTTTTGATATAAAGATTACTGTGCCTCCAACTAATTTACGGAAATATCAGGGAAATCATGTGGCTGCATCCACTAGACGTCAATTTCTTAAAACGTCAGCAGCTACCATCGCAGTTTCAACCCTTTCTAGTTGCGGTTGGAGATTAGCTGAAGTCAAATCTAACCCCACAACTGAGGGAAACTCCGATTTATTATATATCTATACTTGGGCTGGCTACACAGACCAAGATTTGCTCGATCGCTTCTACGATGAGACAGGTATCAAAGTAGTTGCTGATGTGTTTGATTCTAATGAGTCGATGCTAGCTAGAGTGCAAGCAGGCGGCGGTGGGGCGTATAGCATCATCTATCCATCTGATTATATGGTGCAAAAAATGACATCCCTGAATTTGTTGACAGAATTAGATCGTTCCCTAATTATTGGTTTAGACGATCTGTTTCCCCAATTTCAAGACCCTGTATACGACCCTGGCGGTCGCTATAGTGTGCCGATAAGTTGGGGGACAACTGGTTTAATTTACAACAGGAAACTATTACCAACAGCACCCAGTGACTGGGAATATCTTTGGAAAAATCTAGATTTAGTCTCGAAGCGCATGACTTTAGTTAATGATGTGCGTGAAGTGATGGGGTGTGCTTTGCGAAAATTGGGATATTCTTACAATTCTACCAATGCCGAGCATATTAGGCAGGCTTATGAAGAGTTACTCATACTTCGACCAGCGATCGCTTCTTTTACTACAGATGGTTGGCGGTCTCAGATTTTAGTAGAAGATTTACTGATTGCTATGTGTTATTCTTCCGATGCCGCAGAAATTAAGCCAGAAAATGAAGACTTAGAATATATTACCCCGCGTAGTGGCTCCTCCCTCTGGACAGATACATTAGTAATTCCCAAAACTGCCCCTAATCCAGAAGGAGCTTATCAGTGGATTAACTTTATGTTACAGCCAGATATAGCAACTAAAATTGTCGAAAGACTTAGTTTTGCTACAGCTTCTCAGGTAGCTTATCAAAAATTACCAGAGGAATTAAAGGAAGACCCTACTTTATTTCCCCCAGAGTCAATTATTGAAAAGTGTGAAAGTTTAGCACCAGTGGGTGACTTTGAAGAAGTTTATGACAAATATTGGACTAAATTAACAAGTGGATAATTGTATGAAGCTGCTAGGTGGTAGGTGGTAGGTAGTAGGTGTTAGGTAAAAAAAGTTATTTATCTACAACCATTAACCATTAATTTTCATAGTAGGGAATTTATATCCAGCAATTCTTTAGTTTGCACTGCCTGTCTCCTAAAATTTCCTCCTCTGTGTTTATTCGGCAATTTTTATGGCTTTTTATCCCAAAATTTTTGCCTAACAGAACTGATAAATCACATGATTTTTAACTAATTGAACATGACTACATCTACTAAATCATCTCCTCCAACTTCCCCTAATTCTCAGTCAAAAAATGGTATAAGTCAAATATTTTCTAAACTATTAGGCCCTCTGTTATTACTAGGACCTGCAGGCCTCTGGTTACTATTTTTATTAGTATTGCCAACTTTAGTAATTTTTGAGCTGAGTTTAGTAGAAAATATTCGACCGGGAGATTTAGTAATTCCTAATGGTATCAGTAACTATTTACGAGTATTTGAACCCATTAATTTAAAAGTAATTTGGCGTTCAGTCTATTTTGCTTTAGGCACAACAATTTTATGTTTATTATTGGGATTTCCTGTCGCTTATTGGATTGCTTTAATGTCACCGAAACGATGGCGAAATTTGCTTTTATTGGGTTTTATCTTGCCACTCTGGACTTCATCTTTGTTGCGTTCTTATGCTTGGATTACAATTTTACGCCCCACTGGAGTATTAAACTCAATTATTGGAATTATTGGATTACCACCTTTGGAATTGTTGAATCGAACTCCGGCTGTTTTGATTGGCATGAGTTATAGTTATTTACCTTATATTGTGACTGTTCTTTATGCTTCTTTAGAAAAATTAGATAGACGATTATTAGAGGCATCGGCTGATTTAGGAGCGACTCCTATACAAACTTTTTGGAAGGTGACAGTTGCCCAAACTTTACCTGGTATTGCTGCCGGGTCTTTATTAGTTTTTATTAGTTCTTTGGGAGATTTTGTTGACCCGGAATTATTGGGTGGAGCTTCGAGTATGACGGCTGCTCGATTAATTTATAATCAGTTTTTAGGGGCGACTCAAAATTGGGGTTTTGGTTCATCTTTGAGTATGGTTTTAATTTTTGGAGTGAGTATTGCGATCGCTCTTTTACTTAAATTTAGTGATGGTAAACCTTCTAAGTGAAGGAGTTAGGTATTAGGTGGTAGGTGATAAAAACTCAGAACCTCCTGTGCAAGTGTTCCCTGAAAATTTAATTGAAAAACCCTATATATCTAAAATTATAAATTAAATTAACTAGCAAGTTAAAAATGACAAATACAGTAATAAATCAAGAAGATAATATCCCTATAGATATGTCTAAATCTCAACCAAAATTTCAAATTTCTTGGCAAGTAATATTTACAGCTCTAATGTTCATATTTATGTACCTGCCAATTTTTGTACTGACTTTCTATAGTTTCAACAAATCTAAATATAGTGCTGGATGGGAAGGTTTTACCCTACAATGGTACGTCAAACTTTTTGAAGATACTAGAGTTTTAACTGCCCTCCAAAATAGTTTAACTGTTGCCTTTTGCGCTGTGGCTGTTTCCGCAGTTATTGGTACTTTAATGGCAGTAGGTTTGGCAAAATATAAGTTTCGTGGTAAGTCATTATATCTAGGTATTTCTTATCTGCCATTAATCGTTCCTGATATAGCGATCGCTGTGGCAACTTTGGTATTTTTAGCAGCCCTAGCAATTAGATTAAGTTTATGGACAATTATTGCAGCTCATATTGTTTTTTGTTTGTCTTATGTGGGTTTAGTTGTCTCCACAAGATTAGCAGATTTAGACCCTAATTTAGAGGAAGCTGCTCTTGACTTAGGGGCAACTCCAGTAGAAGCTTTTCTTAAAGTATTATTACCTCAATTATTACCTGGTATTGTCTCTGGTTGTTTGCTAGCTTTTGTACTAAGTATGGATGATTTTTTAATTGCTACTTTTACCGCCGGAAGTGGGGCAACAACTTTGCCAATGGAAATTTTTAGTCGGATTCGTACAGGGGTAAAACCTGATATTAATGCCCTGAGTGTAATTTTAATTTTAGGCTCAGGAGCAATTGCAATTATTGGAGAAATTTTGCGGAGTAGGAGTGAGAAAAAACCCAAGAATTAGTAGTCAGTTGGTGTAAGTTGGGTTGAGGCAACAAAACCCAACAAAAAATAATTGAAGTTGGTGTAGGTTGGGTTGAGGTAATACCAATTTCATAAAATATTGCTACATTCACGACAAAAAGAACAGGTAACAGGGAACAGGAAAAGAAAAAGCGATCGCTATTATAAGCTAGTATATACTTGTCATTGCGAATGGAGCGGAGCGTAATGTGGCAATCTCATACCATTTGACTACAGCGCTTTTCAGATTGATAAACCACATCGTCACAAACAAAACCAGTAGGGGGGAATGGCCATTCGCCCC
>JBARXI010000355.1:0-7852 GCA_049647275.1 Microcoleaceae cyanobacterium | reverse complement strand
TGACGAAAACGGTGTCAGACTGGGTAAAAAGTTTTGCTGAATATAGCGGAGAGTTTGGTTATGAGTTGGATGCTTTGAGTTTGACGAAATCAAAACCGTGGCAGCAGATGGTTAGTTATTTTGGGAGTAGGTTTTAGGAGTTATGGGTATGGAGGATGTGAAAGAGGAGTTGGAGCTATCGCAACTTTTGATTGAGTTGGAGCAGTCTCATGCTCAGTTGTATCAGATGCAGAATGAGTTGGAGGAGTCTGAGTTACTGAGAAAACAGATGCAGTTGGAAATGGAGCAGATGAAATCCCAGTTGGAGAATACTCAAGAGGAGTTGGGGAAAACTAGGTCAGCGCTGCATCAGACTCAGGGTGAGTTGGATAGATATAGGTATAGGGAGGCGATCGCTTCTCAGATTATTTCAGAGAAAGAAAAGGAGTATAAGCAGTTGGTGTGGGATGCTTGGTCTGCTTATCGGAGTGGGAATATTAATCAGATGGTTGACTGTTTACAGAAGTCTCTGAAATATACGTCTTTGTCGCGGACTAAAACTGTGTCTAATTGGGTAAAAAGTTGGAGTGAATTTTCTCAACATAAGGGAGAAGGGTTTGAGGTGCGTCATTTGAATAGTTATCAGGAGTGGACACAGTTATTGCGACGGATGACTAGAATTAAAAATAGCAATATTGTTTGATTAATTAGCTAATATTAATAGCTATTTTGCTGTAGTGGATTTAGCCAACGACGAATATATTAGAGAAGAATGATATCAAATCCAGGAGCATTGGTATAATTCAGTATTGAGGAATAATTTATTGATATTCTAGAGTAAAACAGCCTTTTGTCCCTACTGACGATAGAAATTATATTACTCCGAAGCCAACGGATTTGATATGAATTGAGTAATGAGCAGGTATTAGAGGAATTGTATTGCCCAACAATGTAATGAGAGAGGGTTTAGATTTTTGAAAGACCCGTTATTTTTTACATCAAGCGTATTTGTGAAAACTCCAGAAAGAGTAGAAGCAATAGCAATGATAATTGGAGCCAACACTCTATATTTGGTCACTTCGGTTATGAAGGAAAGTGATTTTTGCCACTCTTCAAATATAGCAAAATTTTTGAGAATTGGTATAACTCCCTTCATTGCCAAATAAAATTTATTCTGAAAACTCATTCAATTAAATTACTAAATACCCCCTATTTTTTGACATAAACAGTTAACATCAGCCAGG
This sequence comes from Microcoleaceae cyanobacterium, assembly GCA_049647275.1. Lineage (GTDB taxonomy): Bacteria > Cyanobacteriota > Cyanobacteriia > Cyanobacteriales > Microcoleaceae > JASJEE01. Next base: position 6,629 of record JBARXI010000355.1, on the reverse strand, counting down.
AAAATTAGGTGAATAAAATTGTTCTGGCTGGAATTTTTAAAAAATATCCATAATCTGAGTCACATCTGCGGAATGTGGGTTAAATTACTAATTTGTTTATTTTCTTTATTAAGATTTACCTTTGCTGCTACAAAATTGTCAATATTTCCGATGATTATTACCCTTGATATTTCAGATTTTGTATTTTGTAATAAACAAACATATTAGTATTATTACCAATTAAAATTCTTTCCTAATAATTCCTCTAATTTTTGGTTATGAGGTCGATAAAAGTCAGATAAACGAGAGAGCAAGCCTTCATTGATAACTTGAGAGTAACGCCCTACATTTTTCGGAATGTACTTAATAAATTTATGTTCAGGTAAACCTAGAAACTCAAAAACCTGTTTCATCACAGTATCTGGATCTGTAGCCAAATCTTCATTATTTAAGATGAGAAACTGTTCCCTAGGAAAAAGTTTCATCCATCTTTCTAATAAATTTACATACAATCCAGGTGTTATATAATCATCAAAACCTCTTGCATTAAATCTTTCAATTATTTGATTCGGTTCTGTTATTTCTTCAAGTACATCAAGCTCTGAGTTAATTGCTTCTTCCAACGACCTCTTTTCCAGAGCAAGCCTGAAATTGTAGTGAGAGATAGCTCGCTTAATTGGATTTCTTAAAATTACAATCAGCTTGATATTCGGAAACCAATTAAAAACTATTTGTTCTATACCTTGCCAAATATTCCCCGTACTTGCTTCTCCACTAATAAATGTGGTTTTTTGTAGTCTGGGAGGAAAATGTGCTAAGTAAAACTGTTTCTCTGAATCTAATAAAGACCAATCTTGATGTTTGTTAATCTTTTTGAGTTTAGGAATTAAGGTATTTAAGTACCACGGTTCTTTTGTGATTGCCGACAAAATTTGTGGATGTTGAACCATATAATCATAAAGAGCAGTCGTACCACATTTAGCTACTGCAAGAAGCAAAAAGTTAGGTTTCTGAAGCGTTAGCTTTTCACTATCCCAATACTGATTAACAAATTCAGGTTTGGATATTTTTAATTGAGCATAAATAGACCGTTGATAAAAAGCAATTGCTTCTTCTATCTCACCTTGCTGTTCCATTTTTCGACCTATTGCCACAGATAATTGAGGAAAAAATTTGTGAGATGGCTCAACTTTTTCAAAAGCAGTTTGCAAAATTTCTTTTGCTGTTTTCCTTTGCTCAGGAGAACGAGGACTTAACAATGAATAGGCATCTTTTTGAGTAGGGTTAATTTGTATAGTTTTGAGGAAACATTCAAACGCTTCATCCAAACTACCTTTTTTCCTCATAAGTATTCCTAAATCGAATAGGCATTGAGCAAATTCCGGTTTAATTTCAATTGCATTTTTATAATAAGCAACTGCTTCATCTATATTAGCTTGTTTAGCTAGAATTCTTCCTAAAGAGTAATGATACCAAGGATTGTTTGGAGATTTTTCAATAGCTTGCCTAAAGAAGTTTACTACTTGATCGAACTTACCTTGCCTGGTGCTCAATTGGAGAAGAACTTCTCCCAAATCAAGGTAAACTCTTTCTAATTCTAATAGGTTTGTTTTTCTATTTTTGAAAGTAGGTAAGTTTAATACTTCCTGGTAAGCAGAAATTGCCTCATCTATGTTGTTCTTCTCAGAAATCTTTTTTAAATAGGCTGTCACAAGCTGACGCAAGAAGTGAGAATTTTCCGGCTCTACTTTGACAATCCTTTGGCGGTAGATTATCTCTCGATCAAATTGTTTTTTGTTTTTGTAAATTTCTGCTAACTGAAATAGAGCAGGAACTAGGTTAGGATCAAATTTGAGGACTTGAGAATATTTTTTGATGGCCTCAGCAAATTTTCCCTCTTGCTGATATTTGTTTCCAGTATTCAGATACTCTTTAACCCTTTTAGTTCTTATTGACATGGCTAATTTGAGAATCTCTTCATAAATTATTTTAGGTTCACAGTCATAACTACCTTTCCCTAATTCGCTATCAATTCCTTCAATCTTAACTATATGTTCCTTAGATATAAACACTGGTTTGATACCATTTTCTCTAAACTTTTCAGGAAATTTGCGCATTAGTATATCACTAGCTCCATGTACTACTCCTGGTTTGTTTCCAATCCATCCAACCTTGTTCTGTGTAGTACCTTCGTGAGCTAAGTATAAATCTATCGCACAAGCCCAGATAATATTTTCATGTAAGGGGCAACCAACAATATCATAAACTCTAATCTCTGGAGGCAGAAGAGACTGAATGTCCTTGGCTATCTCTTTTTCTTCTTTGAGAGCTGCTTTCCACCTTGAACTATCTATATTTTCCCAGCTATCTGGAAGAGAAAATCCGTCAATTACTACACCTATGTTTGGGAAATCTTTCCAAAGACTCTTTATAAGATTTGCTGTACCTTGTATTTGACTTGCCCAGCTTCTATTGTGACTACGTATATTTACCCAAAACAATGGAAAGTGCTTCTCCTCTGCTTCTTTTGTTTTCGCTAAAAAATCTGGTGAACATTTTTTTGAGGATATTTTATATATTCGTTTAACCAAATTCTCTGTTACAAAATTATCCCCCAATTTGATAATAAAATAATTATCTGTCAAGATTTTATCTTCTATTAGTTGAGAATCATCAATCCTCTCAATTTTATCTGAATTTATTTCTGGGAAAATATCATTAATGCGACCATAAAACTCAGTGCCATTTTTAGGGTTGCTAATGATAAAAAACTTATCAATATTCCCTAAATCACCTGCTTCATACAACTTAAGAAGACCTGACAACTCATTAAGCAAATGATGTCCTAATTGAGGGTTTGCTATAAATGTTGCTATTTTCGGTACACCAGTTATTGTAATATATGACTTAACTTTTTCCCAATTAGTCACTAACTGAGCTTTCCAGGCATTAATTCTTTCAGAATTTGGATGATAATCACCAAGTGCAGATAGATGAATAACTAGTTCATGATTAGGAAAGTAAAGAGAGTTTCCTTCACCTAAGACACCACTACATATTAAATAAAATACTTCATCACCCACAAATCGGTAAGAGCCAAAATTGTAATAACCGTACTTTGTTCCAAGAAACAACGATCGATTTGAGTGAATAATTTTTCCTGTTACAGGACACAAAACACTGATACTTCCTTGCTCTACCATTCTGATCTGGAAGTCTTGTTTGTACATCCTTGATCTAATAATTCCGTTATACCTATATCCATTTAGTTTAAAGTAAGTTTCCAGATATGTTAGTGACAAGCCAACGTTTTCAATAAACTGCTTATCTTCTTGACTCAAAGATGTGAGGTTAATAACTTTGTAATCACTGGTTTGTTCAAAGTATTGGTATACTGTTTGCCGATCAATTTTGGCTACAAAATACTTACTTTCTTCATCTAAACTTTCTAAACTAATTTGATTCAGCCCATTCCAAATTCTCAGATATATATCTCCATTATTAGGCATGGGAGCAGATTTAATCAAGTTTTTTGCTTCTTTTTCTCGCCCTTGTCGTTTTAGCATTCCTGCTAATCTCATGTAGACATGAAAGGGCAAGTTTGGATTCAGGTCAATGACCTTTTGATAATTAGCGATCGCTTCTTCTAGCTGACCATTTTTCTCTAACGCATTGCCTAATCCCTGATATGCAAATTCTGGTGGACTTGACAGAGTGATAGCTTTTTGATAAGTAGCTATTGCCTCTTCAACCTTACCTTGTTTGATCATCAAACTGGCTAAATTTGCCTGTGCATTCGCATTTTTGGGTAGCAGTTGTGCTATTCTATGGCGGTATTTAAACGCTTGGTCAAAATGTTTTTGGCTTTCGTGAATTGCTGCCAAATGAGACAAAGCTTGGATGGAATCTTGATTGATTTGGAGAACTCGCTGATATTGATCTATTGCCTGATTCAATTTTCCTTCTTTTCTGAGCTGATTTCCTGAGATCAGATAAGTATTAAGTTTATTGTTTGAATTTTGATTATTCTGCATAATTTGTTTTGATATAGCAATCCTAAATAAGTTGTAACAATTCAAGAAATGGTATAATTTATTCCCTGTTCTTCTAGTTATTTGCCTAGTTTAAAAAAATAAAATATTGAGATAAATTGTTTGATTTATTCATTTTTATTGTTTCATACAACTAGCTTAAATTTTTATTTTTGAGGCTTTAATTAGGTCTAAAAATGAGTCAATATTAACCCAAATATCTTGACTACTCATAGTAGGATTAATTCCTGGTGATAGATTTTCCTCGCCGGAGTTTACTCTATTTTCTCCCATCAGATAGTAATATTCTAGATTACATTGATTGCTCAGTATCCAGTAACAGACATTCACATAGGAAGGAGAAAATAGTTCTATGACTTTAGTACCTGGAGAGCAAAAAACTAAATTAGCTAACCCAGCTCCATGAGGAGCTACCACAATTTCAGCCTCAGCTATTAAAGCCGCTTGCTCAAAAACTGACATTGACTCAAAAGTTACAAGCTCAAAACTTAGCCGACCTAATACCTGCATAAATTGCTCTTCATTTACTATTTTGCGACTAGATGAGCCACGACTAATGTAGATACGTTTTGATGCTTTCGGAAGAGTAGCTAGATTTTCTTCTAGAAACTTCTTCTTGAGAAACTTGCAAACCCATTTGGGAATTCTAATTTCTTTTGGACTACTGCTTCTAAAAGGAGCAGACGGTACAACTAATTCGGTAGCTTTTATATGAGGATACTGCCAAGTATGGATAACTTTATTTTGAGAAATTCCTAAGTAATCTAGAGTTTCTTTGTGATAGGATGCCCCATGTCTATTAAACACAAATTTATCTATACTATTAAAATCAATTTCGCTATGACGTAGCAGCTCAATTCGGGGAAGTACATCAATCATCCAATGGTAATAGTTTTGAACGGCTGTCAGCCCTGATATAAAGACTACTTTTCCATCTATATAATGAATAGGTGGCAGACTTTTTGAAGACATTATTATCTCTGGATTTCCAGTAGAAATATCACTCAAAAGCTGATTTTCTGAAGTAATGACAGCACTATTTGAATTATCTCCCCAAGCTCTACCGTTTGGTACGATGGCTACAAATGTTTCTAAAGAATGATTTTGATTTTTAAAGTTAGGATGAATGTTGGTATTTATGGTATTTGGAGGCAATAAATTCCCTGTACTAGCTGGATAAATACTTATATGAATTACATCATTATTTATTTCTGAAGTGGAGGTTACTTCCCAATTTCTAGTTTTTTCACAGAGATTCAACCGAGTCAACAGATAATGTGGCAGTTTACCGTGGTAACAGGGATGTGCAAAATTGTTGAGACCTTGTTGCTGAAGGATATTTCCTATCTGTTGGTAAGCATCCCGATAACTAGGCTTAATTTGTAATGCTAGTAAAAAACAAGCTATAGCATCTTCCCATTTTTTCTGAGATATTAGATTCCTTCCCAAACTACAATAATCTTCTACTGTCTTGGGGGAATTATCAAAACTTCGGTAATAATTAATTAGTAATTGCTGCAAGTTTCGATAACAGTCGATATCATTGGGTTTTAGTTCAAGGGCACGACGATAACAAGATATAGCTTCATCAAGTATTCCTTGTTCAGATAATATTTCTCCTAAATTTATGTAAGCTTGATAAAAGTCAGGATTGAGTTTTATGACTTGCTGGTAAGTAGCGATCGCCTCTTCTAGTTGACCTTGATGCTGCAACTGACGTGCTTTTCTAAAATAGTTTTCCGACTTGTTTTTGATTTCTATATCTAGAATTTCCAATTGCTTATAACCTCCAGTAATTTTAAATAGTAATTCACTATTGAACTTTTTGATTTCCATTCAGTCTATACCAAATAGAAGCTCCACCTTCTTTGTACTTACCTCTCATAAACATTTCCGCTTTTTTCGGGAAAAATTTATGCAAAAACATACTAGAAAAAACAACTTCTACTTTGGGATTATCCAGAAGATAAGCATATAGTAAATATTGCTCTGTCCAAGTTATATTTTTTTCGATTAAATCTTTCTGATGGTAAGGAAATGGTAATTTAACATCGTGGGTATGAACTAAAATATTATTATTAATTTCTGGCAGAACTTTTAAGTAAAGATATAGGCAGTCACTCCCATTTTTAACTGTATGGGTTGAATCAATAAAGAAAATGTCTCCTTCCCCTAGCAGCTCCACAAATTGGGAGACAGGAATGTCTTGTACAAATTTTGTGATTATTGTTTCTACCGCATCTAATTGATAAAGAAATTGTTTGGGATAAGGCTCAATAATTACTATTTGTCCATAACCATTTTTCTTCATAGCTTCATTAGCTACTAAGGTAGAATATCCACTTCCTACTTCTAATATTTGCTTTGGTTTTAAATATCTGACAATACAGTAATATGCCATAGCATCACTGAATGAGAAAGCAGGATTTTTCCAGAAAAAACTATTAGGCTTTTCTAGATTACCTGATAGTGGTGGGTTAAATTCATCTGCATAAGTTTGTATTTCTGCCAAGAAGTTAATAATATTCTCTTGGTTAAAAACTTGGGAAGAATGAAAAGGACCTTTTTCAGTATCCCGATATTCAAAGGAATTTTCAA
>JBARXI010000354.1:0-14838 GCA_049647275.1 Microcoleaceae cyanobacterium | reverse complement strand
GTTCGGTTGAATACCTAATAGACCTCTCTGAAAAAGATATAGATCTTTTGCAGGAGTAGGCAACAATTCAATAATTGATAATTGATAATTGATAATGAATAATTAATAATTACCTCTGTCTTAAAGGAAGAGGATTGATACTAATGAGAAAATTGTTTACTTCTCTTGGTCGATTGGAGGACAGCGAGGATACCCGAAGAGTGCAGAGCCGCTCCGCTTTACATGTCGCGCAGCGAAACGCCATCCCACCCTACGGGAAGCTTCGCTAACGACCGCTTTTCTTGTGAAAATAAGAGGCTTTAAACCTTAATTATTCGGTAAGATATTTTTATGAAAAAGGCACGAAAAAGGATTTTTTAGGGTGACTTTTTCTTTCCGATTCCGCTCTAATTAAAAGGTTTATTTATTTTCCACGCCTATGTCTAATAAATAATTTTCAGCAGACAAGATAGACTTGGGAGAATAGGAGAAAGAGTTTTTTTATGATTAATCAAAGGGAGTTGATATTATTTCTATTATCATATTATCAAATTTTTCCAAGACCATTCTCCAGAGCATTGCTGATTTTTTCTCAATATTTACCGAATAATTAAAGTTTAAAAGAGAGCCTTTAAAGGAGAGAAAAGAAAAGAAAATATTTTTCTTTTAGTCAATCTTCTTCTTTTCAAAGAGAGGTAATTATTAATTATTAATTGTTGAACAGTAGTTTTAATTTTGAGTGATTTTTGATAGTTAGTGTTGTTTATTGCTGAGTTATATCATGTCCGGTTGAATAGCGATCGATAACTCAGCAAGAAGCAGGGAGCAGGGAGAATAGAGAGATTTGCCGTTGAAGCGAGAGGGTAGGTTTTTTCATCACGCTATTAAACGGAAATGATCTTATAAATAAACGGTTATAGGGAAAACCGAACATCGTTTCGGGGAGCAAAAGGGAGAAAGAAGGCATCAGGAGAATAGAGAAAAGAAAGTTTTTCGTTTTGCTGGCGCATAACTACGTTAACGCTTTCCTACGGAATGCTAATGTAACGCGTCAGCGTTTACTGGAGCTATGCCTCAGCACGCGCATAGTTCGTTCGTGTCAGCGGCAGGGAGTTCTATCGCGCTATTAAACTGACATGATATTACTTGGTATTTTTTTCCAAGTTGCTTAAATATGATGATTAACTTTCAACTTAATTGCTAGTTGCTTTTTCGTCTTCTTCGTTTTCTTCATCATCTTCATCATCTTCATCATCTTCATCATCTTCATCCTCTAGGTCTTCTATATCTTCTTCGTCTTCGATATCGTCCATGTATTTGCGAGAAATGCGGTAAGAAAGTTTAATCCCTTCCTCTTCAAAAGCATCCACAATCATTCTACGCAAACACAATTCTACGTCTTCGTTTTTTCCAGGCTTAACTTTCGTAGTTGTCTGAATTAATAACTGATATCGATCGAAGTTTTCAACCCCGTCTACCTCTGTAGCTTCTATGACATCCTGATTATTCTGCTTTAATTTTTGTCCTACTGCTTCTATAACTTCATACGCGCGATTGAGATTAGTGTTATGTGCGACACCGACTGTTACGCAAGCTTCACTATATCTGGAATAGTTGATGATATTACTAATTTCGCCATTCCGGACAATATAGTCTTTATCCTCAAAACTAATCCGGGTAGTTTTAAGTTCAATCGCTGTAACATAGCCTTTTATATCATCAATCTCCACAAAGTCACCGACCAAGTAATATCCTTCAAACAAGTTAAACAAACCAGCCACTACATCTTCAACAATACTCTGCGCTCCCATGCTGACACCAAGACCTAGAATACCAGCACTTGCGAGTATAGGAGTAGAGTCCACGTTAAGAACATTGAGAATAGCAATCATCGCACCAACGTAGACTAGATATTTGAGTGTACTATCGAACAATGGTAAGAGAGTCTTTCGTCTCTTTATTTGAATTTCATCTAACTCTTCGTCGCCATCAAGTAGGAATTTCCTGGCGAAAAGCTTACCTATCTCTTCAATTACACGGCTAATGTAAAATATGCCGACGATTTGAATGATTTTTGGGCCAATCAGTGCTAGATAAGCAATGAAATCAACTTGCTGTAGCACTAGACTTGCCATAGATAGATATATGACATATTCAAGACAGCGCTTTGACAAGGGGATAAGATGGCTAAGACTATCGTATAACCGCAGCGCGTTGTTAGGGTTGGAGTATTTTTTGCTAAGAGCGTCTAATGTGTCGATAATTACGATATTGGCTTTGACCAGAAGTATGCCAACTGTGATAATAAGATATATTCTCAGGGCAATATACATATATTGCGTAATTACTTCTGGTAGTTGGATAAATTGAGTAGATATAGTTAGACTCAATAGCCAAATGATGTTAATCAAGTTGAGACTGAGAAAGTCAAAGAAGGATTCTATACTTTCATCGTTAGCGGTAATATATTCAAATCTTTTGGTACGACCGCACAGGATATCTATCAAACGCTGGAGGTAAGGTTGGGTAACCGCTACTAAGAGTAGCAAGAACAAACTTCTGCCTGCTCCCATACCTAAATTTACCCAGAATTCTTCAGGGATACTGCTAATAAATGATTTCGTGTATTGTAAAAGGTTTTCTCCTTGATATATTAGCCAACTATTAAGTCCGACTATCAGTATACATAGTAATCCAGCACTCAGGGTTAATATAGCCCGAATATTCTTTTGGATATTTTGAATTCTGATTTTAATTCTCTTGCTTGAAACAGCTTTAGTTAGTTGTTTTAAAATTTCCCCAACTAACCAATTAACTATGCTAAAAATCAAAAGTAGCAAACCTATTTCTGCTACGATAACCAAGAAATTTTGTACTGCCAGCATTTTCTACATTTCCTATCAAATTAATTGAACTTTTTATTGATTTCTAGCCTACTATTAACCGCTCTATAATTAGTACGGTAGAGGTCTAATCTTTCTACTGCTTCGGGAGCCACAAAAGTATCTGTAGGTATTTCTTGAAGTAAGTCTATAGCTTCCTCCCATTTAGCTAAAGCTTCTTGCCATACCTGTTTTGAATGAGGTGGGTTTTGCACGATTACACTTGCTTCTATTCCTAACTTTTTTGCAGTAAATAACTTAGTAGTTGCAATTTGTTCAACAATGAGTTTTTCTCGGAGCAAATTATAATCTAGACGGTAAGTTTGGAGCAGTTTATCAGCCTGTTTTTTAACAGTAGTATCTTTGGGAGTTTCTTCTAATAATTTAATTGCCTCCAGTAACTTTCCTTCTGCCTCTTGCCAAGTAGCTAAAGGAAGTGGGGGATATTTAATCATATTTTTAGCTTCCAAAGCTAGTCTTTGGGAAGTTTTTAAATCTTTCTCCGCTTTTTGTTGTTCCAAAAGAGCCTGTTCTTCAGGAGAAATCACAACTATTCTTTGACTAGCTTGCAGAGCATAAACAACAATTCCTACTTCGACCAGTAGAATAGATAATAATAAGAGCATCCAGGGTGTTTGTGAAGACCCTTTTTCTTCAGGAAGAACATCTTCCTCTGGTTGTTTTATTTGTTGTAATAATTCCTCAGAATCTAAACTTTTCTCAAGTTCAGTTAAAAGTTTATCTGGTTCCATAGCTAAATTATCAACTAATTATTAACTAAAAGCACTTCTATAATACCGCAAAAATTTGGTAGTAGTGCTTAGTAATGGTAGAAGGAGTTGGGGAGTCTGGGAGTGAGGGAGTTGGATGATTTTTTCACCAGTTGTCAAACTCAAGCATATTTAGAGGAATTAAAAATGTAGCTTGATATCAAGTTTTACCTGAAACAATCAGAAGGCCAGCACTATATATAATCGCGAGATTTAGTGCCTGGATGAATGATGCGTATATAATTATGATTTCCTACGGAATGCTCCGCAAACGATGTCATAATTCTATACAAAATTAAGTTCTTACCTACTATACATTATAGGTCAAATTAGTTATAATAAGAAGTGTAGTCAAGGAATTAATCACAACGAGTGCTAGTAATTGAGGCCAAATTAAAAGGCAGTCAAAATCAGTACAAAGTTTTAGATGAAATGATTCTCACAGGTCAGTTCATCAGAAATAGTTGTTTGCGCTACTGGATAGATAATCAAAAAGTTAGCCGTAATGACTTACAAAAACTTTGTTCTGTACTAGCAAAAGATGTTAATTTTCCTTTTGCTCAAAAGTTAAATTCTCAAGCTAGACAGGCATCAGCCGATAGAGCATGGCAGTCAATACAACGATTTTATAAAAATTGTAGACAGAAATTACCAGGTAAAAAGGGTTATCCAAAGTTCAAAAAAATCACTCGTTCAATAGAGTATAAAACCACAGGTTATAAACTATCGACCGACAGAAAGAAAATTGAGTTTAAAGATGGTTTTAAAGCTGGTGTATTTGAGTTATGGACAAGCCGTGATTTAGTCTGGTATTCAGAAAAACAAATAAGTAGAGTTAGAGTTGTTAGACGTGCAGATGGTTATTATTGTCAATTTTTAATAAATGTAGAGAGAAAAGAAGCGCATACATTTGAGGGTAATGTAGTAGGAATTGATTTAGGTTTAAATGCTTTTTATACCGACAGTGATGGGAATGCTGTAGAAAATCCTAAATATCTGAGACAGTCAGAAAAACGACTCAAGAAACTACAACGGAAAGTATCACGTCGCCATCAAAAAGGTAAACCTCAGTCAAATAAATACCACAAAGCCAGAAAGCAATTAGCCAGGCAGCATCTCAAAATCAGTAGACAGCGTAAAGACCACGCAGTAAAGACTGCAAGGGCGTTGATCCAATCTCACGATTGCATCGTCTACGAGGATTTGAAGATTGCTAACCTAGTTAAAAATCATCGTTTAGCCAAGTCAATATCTGATGCCAGTTGGGGTCAGTTCACAGAATGGCTTGACTACTATGCTAAATTGCATGGGATTGTTTGTATCGCAGTGCCTCCCCATTTCACCAGTCAAGATTGTTCTAATTGTGGCCAGACAGTACAAAAATCTCTGTCAACACGGACGCATAAATGTCCGCACTGTGGATATATTGCTGACAGAGACCACAACGCAGCAAGAAACATTCTGGCAAAGGGATTAGAAATGTTGGGAGAAATAGTTAACAGTACCGAGGGGCACTTGGAAACTGGGGGAAACCCGAAAGCTACGGGAGAGTCCAACCTCTGGATCGGTGATAGCGATATTGCTAATCTAAGTTGTCTCTATGAACGTAGAATCATCAATGATGAGAATCCCGCATCATAATCGCGAGATTTGATGCCGGGAGTATGTCAATCTATACCATTAATATGCAGGAGTACTCTATCTATTGTAGGAATTCTTCAGAATCTAAACTTTGCTCAAGTTCAGTTAAAAGTTTATCTGGTTCCATAGCTAAATTATTAACTAAGTAGATAGGCACGAATAAACTTCACTATGTAACAAAATGTAAACCAGTTAAAACCCTTGAGATTGCTTTCGGTCCCGAATGCTGCCCAAACTTTCCACTCCTATTAGGTCATAATTTATCTTTTTAGTCCAAGACAAATATCCTTCCAATAATTGATAATTGATAATGAATAATTGATAATTACCTCTCCCTAAAACGGATTGGATTGAATAAAAGGAAAATTTTTTCTTCACAGGAGTCGATTGGATATGGCGTTCCCTTCGGGACCGGAGGGAACGGAGACCAGCTCTTGCAGAGCCGCTCCGAAGATCGCCATCCCACCCTGCGGGAAGCTCCGCTAACGACCGCTTCTTTCTCCTTTAAAGGAGAGGCTTTAAACCTTAATTATTCGGTAAAGTCTTTTAATTGCCCTTATTATTTGTAATATTCTTTTTCCAAGTTGATATTATTAGTGTTGCGACAATAGAAGTTTTTTAGACTGTTCAAACTGTGTAATAAGAAGGTTTTATTAACGTATAACAGGAAAATTATGTTTTCAGTACCTGCTCAAACTTTGTATCTCCAAAACTCAAAAACTTTTGTAATTTCCACCAGATATCTAATAAATGTAAATGTAAAAATTCAGAGTGCGCTCTAGCACACCCTACCTAATTATTTAAACTTTTCCATAGGCGCATTTCTAGGGTCAATAATTTTTTGACTTTTACCAAACTTCACCGCTAAATTCATCTTATTTCCTTTACCTAAAAGATGAGTTACCTTCCCCACTCCAAAATTTTTGTGCATCACCTTATCGCCAACTTTCCAACTTTCCCCTTGATTATTTTCCGACTTTTCCACAGTCTTATTTGTAGTCTGATGGCGCGAACGATAAATCACTTTTTTCATAGTATTAGTATTAATCAAATCTTCTGGTAACTCACCCAAAAATTGAGACGGAACTGTAGCATCTCGCGCCCCCCAAAATTGTCGTCTTTCAGTGGCATAAGAAAGAAATAACTGTTCCTGCGCCCTAGTAATTCCCACATAACAAAGTCGTCTTTCTTCCTCTAAAGATAAGGGGTCATCTATGCTCCGAAAATGAGGTAATAAACCCTGTTCCAAACCGACCATAAATATCACGGGAAACTCCAAACCTTTAGCCGAATGTAACGTCATTAACGAAACAGCTTGCTGCCCTTCTTTCAAATTATCTAAATCAGAAGCCAAAGAAGCATTTGCCAAAAAACCGCCTAAACTTGTATCCTCATTATCTTCTTGAAACTGCACAACAGCGCTACATAATTCCCCTAAATTTGCCAGTCGATTATCTGCATCTTCCGTACCCTTTATTTTCAAATCATCAATATAACCAGACTTCTCCAAAATTCCTTCAACAATTTCTATCGCCGTAAAATTTTCTACTTCATTTTGCCAATATTTAATTATCTCAGCAAACTTATTAACAGCCTTCGATGAACGCCCTGCCACAGCATTAACAGAAGTTTCATCATTAAGAATTTCCCATAAAGGCATTCCCAACTCCAAAGCAGCATTTAACAAACCATCAATAGTCGCCTTCCCAATACCTCGTCTCGGAGTATTAATAATCCGCAACATACTAACAGTATCAGCCGGATTAGCAATTACCCGCAAATAAGCCAAAGCATCCTTAATTTCCTTCCGGTCATAAAATCTCAATCCGCCAATTATTACATATTTAATATTGTAATGAATCAAAGCTTCTTCCAGGGGACGCGACTGAGAATTAGTCCGATAAAGCACGGCAAAACTGCCTAAATCTAACTCTGGATTTTGGTCTGTAATTTCCTCAATTTTGCTACAAACAAACTCGGCTTCTTCTAACTCACTTTCCGCCTCATAACAATAAATTTCTTCCCCCAAACCTCTCGTCGGTTTGAGAATTTTATCGATACGCTGAGTATTATTTTCAATCAACTTATTCGCCACTTCCAGAATATTATCCCGCGACCGATAATTTTCCTCCAACTTAATCATTGTCCGCGTATCTTCATCCGCCAAACCATCACCAAAATCATTTTGAAAATCTAGCAAAATTGTATAATCTGCCATGCGGAAAGAATAAATAGATTGGTCTACATCTCCCACAACAAAAACAGAACGATTTTCCCATTGATTAAAATATCTAGGGTCTTCACCATTAGTTGCTAAAAATCTAATAAAGTTGTATTGAGTTCGATTAGTATCTTGATATTCATCCACCAAAATATGATTAAATTGTTTATGCCAGTAAGCTAAAATTTGCTCATTTTGGCGAAACAATTCAACAGGAATTCTGATTAGATCGTCGAAGTCAAGAGCATTATTAGCAGCTAAATTATCTTGATAAATTCCATAAACTTCCGCAATTACCCGTCCCCGATAATCTGGCTCCGCTCTTTGATATTCTAAAGCTGACATTCCCTTATTTTTCGCATTACCAATTGCATATCTAACCGAACGCGGATCAAATTTTTTGTCATCTAAATTGAGCTGCTTAGTAACAATTTGCTTGATTAAACTTTGAGCATCACTTTCATCAAATATGGAAAAATTTTTATCCCAACGGCGTTTCTTTTCATCCTGATATTTGTTAATATCCAAACGAAGAATACGAGCGCAAAGACTATGAAAAGTTCCCATCCATAAATGCTTCGTAATATTTTTATAGACTTGCGATCGCAACTTAGTTTGCTCTTCTGGTGTCAAAGCTGAAAATGGTTTGCCATATTTTGCTTCCGCTTGTTGTTGAGCAAAAAGTCTCTCTACCCGGTCTTTCATTTCCCGTGCAGCTTTATTCGTAAACGTCACCGCCAAAATATTTTCTGGATGCACCCGATGATGGCGAATTAGATGGGCCACACGATAAGTAAGCGCTCTAGTTTTCCCGGAGCCAGCTCCGGCTACAACCAGCATCGGTCCGCAGAAATGCTGTACTGCTTGGCGTTGAGATAAATTTAGCTGAGTCAGAAAGTCAGTAGTTTGCATATTTGGATAATTAATTTATCAGTTAATATCTTGCATATTATCACTAACTCAAGAAAGTCAAAAATAGTTAAAATACAGTAGGTTGGGTTAAGCACGAGCGCAACCCAACAAAAACTTATATCTCTTTAGTTTTTTCCCTCAACTAAACTTACAATAATCAAGTCAATTATTAACTGGAAATAGTAGAGATAATTAAAAATTATAAAATTCGTTTTTGCCCAATAAGTACCTAAAGAAAATTAACTACCTAGTCCGATTATCTGTAATGCTTAAAGTATCAGGAATTCATTTTTGCCAAATCTGTAATTAATTTTGCATAACTACTTTACGACTTACGCATTTTTGGGTGATAAACACTATATATTTAAGACGTTATAGTTTTAAATTACTATATATAGTCTCTTTGCGTAATTCCTGTACTTATTAGTTATTGAAAATTTAAACCTGATCCAAACGAATATTCAAGTTAACGACTTGAATACTCGTTTGTTTTTCCACTACATACTATGGCCTATATGCTGATAGAACATTAAGGCGATCGCTCCCACGCAAGCTGTCCTCATTGATGTTTAAAAAAGCACCCTATTTATTGAGGCCAGAAGCTGATTATATTATGCGAAACCCCACTAGGCGCACTAATGTCTATCGCCTTAATCCTGGGAGTAAATGGAAACACCCCAAGAAATTAGAAGATCTTCGTCAGTGGGCAAAATCTCCCAAGGTTAGCAAATCTCAACAGAAAAACGAACAAGTGAGTGAGTCTGACAGTTTAGAATCAGAGGATATATCGGAAAATAATCTATTAGCTGAAGAGGGATTATTTCCCGACCCTTGGCAATAATTAACTTATATAGTCAACCATACCAAACACACCCCGCTCTGAAAACTAAAAGAGTAATATATGCCTGCAATGAAGTATGAAAAAATTGCTCATTTATAGGATAGTTACGTTCAGACAGACCTAGATGTACCCTTCTTTTTAAATGAAGCCAAAAATTGTAAAAACGTCCTCGAATTAATGTCCGGCATAGGTCGTTTATCAATCCCACTCTTAGAAGCAGGCGTATCATTAACTTGTGTTGATAACTCCCCTCAAATGCTGCACATTCTCCGTCAAAAAATTCAGCAAAAACACCTCTCAGCAAAAGTCTATGAAATGGATGTTTGCCAGCTCTCATTGCCAGAATATTTTGACTTAATTATTTTGCCCTTTAATTCTTTTTCGGAAATCATAAATCCAGAGCAACAAAGCCAAGTATTGAAAAAAATCTGGAATTGTCTTTCTGAAACCGGAAGATTTATTTGTACTCTACATAATCCACCAATTAGATTACAGTCAATTAATAGTCAGCTAACTCTGAGAGGAAAATATCCTCTTTTCGAGCGGGAATAAACCCTTTTTTTCTGGAGTATTGAAGAGCATAATCCCCAGAATAATATTGTTACAGGAACTCAGTTCTACGAAATCTACGATCGCCATCAAGTAATGCGTGAGAAAAGTTTCCTTAACATCCAGTTTTTTCTACATAAAAATGCAGCATTTCAGAAATTGTTACAGGCTCACAGTTTTTCTGTACTAAATCTCTACGGAGATTATTCCTACTCAGGTTTTAAAGAAACAAAAAGTGCATTTATGATTTGGGTTTTCGGAAAAAAATAAACATTTTAATCCAGGTATAGAGAATCATAAAATTTCTCAATTTTATCCCTGATTAATTAGAAAATCAATTAAGCTTAGGTAAGTATAAAACTTGTTAATAAATTTCTCAATCAACTTCCAAAATTTTGTCATTGAATAAATCTAACCATTTACCCTAACCACCGCATTATAATCATTCCGCGCTCTGTTTTCATAATTAACCCTCGCCTCTGCCTCTTTTTCCCCATAGAAAAAATTCAAAAGTGCAAACCGTAAACCAGATGTCACCCTAGTAGCTTCGTGCATTAAAGAACAAGAAAAAATCACTACACCACCAGTATCAGGTTTATATAAATGAGGTCCGTATTCTGGAAAGCTTAAAAACCCTCCCTCATATTCACCTACATTTAGATTTAATGTCATAGCAAATATTCGATGTGCTGTACCTCCCGTAGTATTATCTCGGTGAGCATTAAAAAAACCACCAAGACTGCCTTCATAACAAGCTATTCGATAACTTTCTCTTCTTGTAATCTCAAAATTAAAAACTTTTTTAATCTCTGGAAATACCCTTGACTTCATTACTTTATCTAAACTGGCAATAATTTCCTCATCTTTCACAAAATGGTCTCTTCTAATTTTATGATTATGATCGATATATCCCACCGTCTTATCGCCATCTCGACGCATAAAACCTGATTCATCATTACCTTTTTTCTGCCAAATATCCATCAGATAATCACAATAATTCAAAGATAAAACATTGGGAATCAATAGTACCGGAGCCTGCATTTTTATCTGGCGCGGTTGTTCTTGAAGAAGTAGAGTTTGAATATCAGTTAACATTGCTTCAATACTAACTGATAAATACTTCAGAGGATAAATTTTAACTATTCTTTGGTTATTATCAAGCAAAAAAGCAGCCCGACTATATTGCATCAGTTGGCTATCATTATCACTAGGAAAACAAACGCCATATTTCCGACTTACTTGATTGTTAAAATCTGAAAGTAATGGAAATGAAATATTATATTTTTCGGCAAATTGTTGATGAACTTCCGGCGAATCAGAACTAATTATATAAACTTGTACATCAAAATTCTTAAAAATAGGCATTAAGTCTCGAAATGCACAAGCTATATCCTGACAAGCAGAAATTCGATCGCAAGCATAGAAAATTAGAATTATTGGCTTACCAGCTTCATCTCTCAAACAAATTACTTCTCCTGATTGGTCTGACAAAGCAAAAGGAATAGCGTGGTCTCCTAAATTTAGAGTTTTTGTGGATATTTCCATCTTCATTTAATGTTTATATAGATATAAGCAGGTACACAAAATTTATTACACATTTAGCGAAATTGAATTCCCTATACTGTCAGGATTACATATAATCAGAGTAGGTAATTAATTTTGTTTAGGTACTTAATAAATAGGAAAAATATCTAACTTTTTTTTATAAATTTTTATATTAGTCCGTTCATTTGGTCAAACTAATTTGATAATTTATAAATTATCAAATTATTGATTAACACCTAACAAAGAGATTTTAAATTTAAAAAAAATGATTGATTCGATTTGTTCCCTAAACTTGATAACCCCACATTCAAAACTTTCAAATACAGCCTATTCTATGTAACTTTAGTACATTAACCTAAGTAGTTCAGCGATGTTTAAATTGTACTAGCTACTTCAGTTGAGAATCTTAAATAGTCAACACTTAAAAAACTGTTTTTACCGAATAATTAAGGTTGAAAGCCTCTCCTTGGCTGCGCCACGAGCTGTCGCTCTACAAGGGGAAACAAGAAAAAAATTTCTTTTTAGTCAATCCAATCCGTTTCAACAATTAATAATTATTAATTGTTGAATGTACTTCATCAACATGGAATAGGCTATATATACAGCCTATTCCATGTAACTTTGGTAGATTAACTTAAGTAGTTCAACGATGTTTACATTGTACTAGCTACTACAGTATATTAAATACTTAACAGTTCAAAAACTATATTATAAACTGTTTTTACTGTACTTCATCAACCTGGAATCTGCTGTAAGTATGTAAACAAAAAGAATACACATACTGCTAACCTTAAAAGCTTATCCTGTAAATCTTACAGGAAATGGTATTGGATAATTGATTTTACCTAAGTACTCAGTAAAAAGTTTAATATTTGACATTAAAAAGTTTAATATTTGACATTAAATATACAACTTAAAGAGACCTAGAAGAAGCAAAAGTCTGCTCTTTTTCTCACAACCTTGGAATCAAACCAATTTTAGTAGTTTTTGATTAACATAAATAGACATCTCCAGCAAATAAATAAACCTTTTCTCAAACCCATGTATGCAGCTTCCATCAAAAGTATCTACATTATGTTTCACCAGATGTCCAATCAATTATAAAATTTTTAATAAACCAATCTAGGTAAAGTTTGTGAAATACTTTTTTTTATCAGAAGGATGGGTAGTAGGCCGCGTGTGGAGCGTCAGTGGTCTCTGGAATGAAATAGCTTGGAGACGCCCACCTGATATTCAAAAAATGAATCTTTGTCTTTCGGATCGAGATGAAAGAATGTGGCTTCATCAAGTCGAAGACGCAGTGTTAATGGTAGAGGTTTACCCCACTGCTGAGGCCCAAAAATCTGCCTCTAGCCAAAGTATCGGTAATGTGGTATTGACTCGCTTAATAAACGCCGAACAAGTATTAGGACATCTTTGTACTACCTCAGCTATCTGCCAAACAACTCCTAATCAGTCGTAGCTCAAAAAAAGTCCCATTCTTCAGCAAATCTTTATCTTCTCCAGGGATCGCCTTTCTTAAAGGAATACATATAACTTGCTATTAACTTAAAAACTCTATACAATTCTTGAAATAGTTTTAATTTTGATGACTCTACCTGGTTAAATTGGCCATTATGTCCGTAAGAAACTTTACGAGCGGAAAAATAATATAGGACAATTTCTGGTATTGGCATAATAAACAAAAGAAACAAGCTTTCAGAATAGACATCATTCTTTAGGAGGAGCGTAGTCAATGGGACTACCTTGGTATCGCGTACATACAGTTGTTCTAAATGATCCAGGACGACTAATTTCAGTGCATTTAATGCACACTGCTCTAGTAGCAGGTTGGGCCGGGTCAATGGCCCTATACGAACTAGCAATTTTCGATCCTAGCGATCCAGTCCTGAACCCAATGTGGCGTCAGGGAATGTTCGTCATGCCATTCATGGCTCGTTTAGGCGTGACAGAATCTTGGAGAGGCTGGAGCGTTACTGGAGAAGTAGCTTCCAACCCTGGATTCTGGGCTTTTGAAGGTGTGGCAGCAGCTCATATCGTTCTCTCTGGTCTGCTTTTCCTAGCTGCTGTATGGCACTGGGTATTTTGGGACTTAGAATTATTCGTTGACCAACGTACCGGCGAACCTGCTTTAGACCTGCCAAAAATGTTTGGCATTCACTTATTCTTATCTGGTTTACTCTGCTTCGGCTTCGGAGCCTTCCACTTAACCGGAGTATTTGGTCCGGGAATGTGGGTGTCAGATCCCTATGGATTAACGGGTTCTATCCAACCAGTAGCACCGGCCTGGGGACCAGAAGGATTTAACCCATTCAATCCAGGGGGCATTGTAGCCCACCATATTGCTGCCGGAATTGTTGGGATTATTGCTGGTTTGTTCCACTTATCAGTAAGACCACCAGAACGTCTTTACAGAGCCCTGCGGATGGGTAATATAGAAACAGTTCTTTCCAGCAGTATTGCCGCAGTTTTCTTTGCAGCCTTTGTAGTCGCTGGCACAATGTGGTATGGTAGTGCTGCGACTCCGATAGAACTGTTTGGCCCCACTCGTTATCAGTGGGATAATGGTTACTTCCAGGAAGAAATTCAGCGTCGCGTTCAAGCTGATTTGGTAGAAGGTAAAACAGCTTCGGATGCTTGGTCAAGTATTCCGGAAAAATTAGCATTTTATGACTACGTTGGAAATAGTCCTGCTAAAGGTGGTCTGTT
Organism: Microcoleaceae cyanobacterium; assembly: GCA_049647275.1. Lineage (GTDB taxonomy): Bacteria > Cyanobacteriota > Cyanobacteriia > Cyanobacteriales > Microcoleaceae > JASJEE01. Next base: position 789 of record JBARXI010000354.1, on the reverse strand, counting down.
CCGTGTAGGTCCAATGAACAATGGTGATGGTCTTGCCCAAGGTTGGTTAGGTCATCCTGTGTTTAAAGATAAGGATGGTGAAGAGTTATTTGTACGTCGCCTACCAAACTTCTTTGAAACTTTCCCAGTAGTTTTGACTAATGCAGAAGGTGAGATTAAGGCTGATATTCCTTTCCGTCGTTCAGAATCAAAATATAGTTTTGAGCAACAGGGCGTAACAGCTACCTTGTTAGGTGGTGAATTTGATGGTCAAACCTTTACTAACCCAGCAGAGGTGAAAAAGTTCGCTCGTAAAGCTCAATTAGGTGAACCTTTTGAATTTGACCAAGAAACTTTGGGTTCTGATGGTGTATTCAGAACTAGTACTCGTGGTTGGTTTACTTATGGTCATGCTTGCTTTGCTTTGCTATTCTTCTTCGGTCACATTTGGCACGGATGCCGGACTTTATTCCGAGATGTTTTTGCAGGTGTAGATCCAGATTTAGAAGAACAAGTAGAGTTTGGTTTATTCCAGAAATTGGGTGACTTGAGTACCCGTAAGACAGAAGGATAAAACGACTCTTACCGAAAAAATGGGTTTAAAGCGTCCCCCTGAAAAGGGGACGCTTGTTTTATGGTAGAAAAAGTGGAAAAGTATTCAACCACTTTAAAAACTTATAGCAGTAAGTTTTTTGGCGTTTGACAATAAATTTTGGTTGTAAGGGAGTAGGGGGTAGGTAGTAGGGAGTAGAGAAATGTCCGCGCCCTATTTGCGTAGTGCTTTTTTTATCAAAAAAAATCCTTAAAACA
>JBARXI010000353.1:0-1623 GCA_049647275.1 Microcoleaceae cyanobacterium | reverse complement strand
CCAATATCCGTTCTTTTCTTTCCACTGCTTCTAAGCATGGTCTTAATCTCCTGGAAGTTATTATTCAGACACTACTTGGTAATGTCTCTGTTTTTCTTGACTTGATTACTACTAGCTAGGCAGTTACAATTCTGCTATATAAAAGTCCGACTAAAGTCATCCATCCTGAATAGCTCGCTCATTTTCATCCTCCCTCAAAAAGAGATATTGCTCTCAACCTCGCTTTTATGTAAAATTTTGTTAAATTTTAGTTTTGGTGTAGATCAAAAACTTGAGTATATTTGTGAGGAATTGTCCAAAGAATGCTACATCAGCAATGAAAATTAGAAACGCTCAAGAAGAAGACTTAGCTGCAATTGTCCAAATATATAACGCCTCAATACCCAGTCATATTGCCACAGGACATCCAGAACCGATTTCGGTTGAGAGTCGTATTCCTTGGTATCAAGAACACTCCCCCACTAGTCGTCCAATTTGGGTAATGGAATTAGATGGGAAAATTATTGGATGGTTGAGTTTTCAGTCTTTCTATGGCACACCTGCTTATCAAGGGACAGCAGAGGTTAGTATATATATCGATCCTGAATATAAAGGCCAAGGAATCGGGCAAAAATTACTTTTAGAAGCAATCGATCGTAGTCCTAGCTTTGGCATCAAAACTTTACTGGGCTTTATCTTTGCTCATAATCAGCCTAGTTTAAAGTTATTTGATAAATTAGGCTTTCAACGTTGGGGTTATCTACCACAAGTAGCCGAGTTAAATGGAATCAAGCGAGATTTAGCGATCGTTGGGCTTCATCTTAAAGAAAAATCTTAACTGGAAACAGACAAACTACCATTTTCTGGAGCCAAGATATTTCGCAGACAATCAGCCACAGCATCAGGCTGTTCGACCATAGCCAAATGACCACATTCAGGAATTTCTATGACATTTTCACCATAACCTTGAAACATCCAGTGAAAACTAGCTAAATGTCGAACATACTTAGGGGCCATTATTCGATCTTCTGCTCCAGCAATAAAATAAACAGGCTGCTTCAACTTTGATACCACTTGTGGTAGTCGATGAACTTCAGATTCTGTAGTGGAGTCCAATAAAGTTCCTAGAGCTGCTTCATAAGATGCCTGGACAAAATCAATTAGTCTTTGTCGTGCCCACTGGCGAGGGATGGGATGAGCTGTCTGGGCTCTTGTGAACATTAAGTCAATCAGTGGTAAATTAAGATAACCAAATAGGACGATATTTGATGATTTGTGCGCCAGCGAAACGAAATCGCTCAAATTCTTCTTTAATGTAAATACCGCCACCAGAGTTGATACAGACTACTGCTTTGATAATTTCCAGGATTTGATGGCCTCCTAATAAAGCAATAGTTCCTCCCAGAGAGTGGCCTATTAGCCATGCACTAGATATATTGAGCTTTTTTAAGAGTATGTTAGAGTCGAAGGAAGCCTCTCGACTTCCAACTCTCCTTCAGAACCGTGCATGAGACGTATCACCTCACACGGCTCCTCGTTAACTCCATCCTTGTTATGGATACGATTCAAGACTTTGATGGTGTTGAGCCATCCTGTGTGGTCTTTGTGTCGTGGCAGTGTCTATGTAGAAGTTGTAAGTTGTCA
>JBARXI010000352.1:0-19192 GCA_049647275.1 Microcoleaceae cyanobacterium | reverse complement strand
TCCCCCATCCAACCAAAAGCGCAGCAACATCTGGCTTCCCCCATCCAACCAAAAGCGAAGCAACATCTGGCTTCCCCCTTTCCAAGGGGGACGGGAGGGGGATAAAACAGGGGGACGGGAGGGGGATAAAAAAGGGGGGAAGGCAGAAGGGTTATACCATTTCTTTGTAACGATGCACTTAATGATTTTTCTTCTGATCAAATTCAGCCAATAATTATCATCTTTTATTAAGCGCAACTTCATAGAGAAATGGTATTAGAAGGATTTGGACAAAGTAGCTTTTCATAAGCGGATTTGGTATCAATTAAAATTTAATCTAAAAAACTTGGGGGCGACCTGTGGGTGTTTTGGTTTTATCTGATGGTAGTTTGATATTTACTGAAGAGGGTAATGGTCGGATTTATCGAGTTCAATATAATGGCTGAAAGATGATGATATTTATCAATATCATTTTTGCTTGATTAATCTTATATTATGTCCGGATAATTAGGTATAAAAAAAATTTCTGTTTCCTATCCTCCTTTATCTTTATTTTTCCTCCCTGTTCCCTGTTCCCTGTTCCCTGTTCCCTATTACCGTTTATTACAACTATTCAACCGGACATGATATTATATATGTTGTAGGGGCAGATTTTAATAGAAAATAAAATGTCTCAGCTTCAATATCTATTTTTAAACCTGTTCCTACCAAAGCAAAAATATTGTCAATATAAATAATTCAATTAAGTAAAGTTCGATATAAAATTACTAATAATTAATTTGATTGCGTTGTTTGTATTATTTCTTAAGTATGAGTTCATTACAGCAATACAGTAAAGATATTTTTATACCAAGTTCTTTAAAATCAACACTTCTAGAAAGCTAGAACGCTTTTAGATATAAGGGTTTCAATCTTTTTCGAGGTTGGATAAAAAGGCAGATTTAGTATAGCTATACGTAGTATTTTCAAGCACATACTCATACACAGTCATTATGAATTGAATTGATTAATGTATTTGTATTATTCCTTAAGTATAACTTGATTACAGTCATAAATTAATTTAATTCTCTCTCAAGTTGGATGTTCAAGAATAGCTATTAATCTATTGTATTTGTATTGTACTTGATGTGAGCTACAGATAATTTATCACCGCTCTATCGAATACAAACATTATACATTTAGTTGATCGGGAAGGAAGTCAATGAAAAATCTTCAATCTGTTTTATCCAGCGTAATTTTAGGTGCCACTACAGTAACCTTAACTACTTTAGCAACTACACCAGTTCAAGCATTTACTATCGGTAATTCTAACTCGACAAATAATAGTATATTTGAACAAACAGACAGCATAAATGTTCTGGGCTCTATATTAGAAGGTTTTCAAATATCAATAGAAGATGTTGATTTTGGAAATATTACTTTCGCAAACTTCAGTCAGTCAGGTTTTGACGGTCAACTATTTAATTCTTTTTATACTTTTACTACAGGAGAAAATAGTTTTGATGGTGTTTTCAGTGGGTTTACTACTACATATAGCGATGGTGAAAAAACTTTTACTACCGCAGGCTTTTTAACATCATTCACATCGGATGGAAGTGGAATGCCATCCGAAGAAGTACCCGAACCTTTGACTTTATTCGGTACAGCAGTTGCCTTGGGATTTGGTACTTTGTTTAAGAGGCAAGCTTCGCTAGCTGCAAAAAAGCAGTAAAAGCTGCCCTAGGAGTCAATCTCCAAAATATTAGGCAGCCTAACAATTAATAGCTTTTCAATCTGAACTTCAGCCTATCACACTTTTCTCAAATCTCACATAGTAGATACCGCTACACCGCTTGCTAGCTATAGCATTAAGGTTAATTTTAGATACTGAATAATCACAAAAGCTGAAACTTTTGTTTTATTTAAAACTAAAAATAAGTTATTAAATCTTTACTTAGATGGGTAAGTAGAGATTTTTTTTCGTAATTACATCTAAAACTAATACTATAACAATTTCATATTTTGATGTTTACTGAAAAAGGTAATATTGATATTTCTCTAATTCTTTAGATTAGTCAATACTGGCAGAAAAATCAGAAATAAGTAGGGGCTAGACAATATTATTCCCTGTTTTTTGCTAGCTCGGATTTTGTGCTAGAGTGCTCCATAGAGAAATAATATTTTTCGACAAACTTGCTGCTAGGAATTTTAATTAAAAAAAATGACTGGTATAACTACAAATGGATTTTATGAATTAACTCCTGAATCTGATAATTTTCAGCTAACTGTTGGATTACTGGCAGATTTACCTGGGGGTTTACTTGGTTTAGATGGCAATGACTCGATTGTTGGTACTGCTGATGCTGAAGTTATTAATGGTAATCGAGGCAATGATACTATTGACGGAATTCAAGGGAATGATACTATTTTTGGTGGCAAAGATTCAGATTTATTGGTGGGTGCTTTAGGAGAAGATTTTCTGAGTGGAAATTTAGGAAATGATGAAATTTTTGGAAACCAAGGCAATGATATTTTAAGAGGTGGGAAGGAAAATGATAACTTAATTGGTGGGGATGGAAATGATAGTTTGTATGGGGATTTAGGAGTAGATAGTTTAATTGGTGGAAGTGGAGAGGATGTATTTTTCCTGTCGGGAGAGGCAGATATTATTTCTGATTTTGATGAGAGCGATCGCCTGGGTTTACCAGTTGGTTTAACGGTAAATAATTTAATTTTAGAAACTGCTTCTTTTGCAGGTGGAACTGATACTTTGATTAGAGTCCGGCAGTCAGGAGAAAATATTGGTTGGTTGTTAGGTGTTTTACCAGAAGAAATAAATGGGAATAGCTTCTTTTCTGTTGACGAAATTCCCGCTCGAAATAGAAACAGTAGCTTCATCCAAACCGAACCTTTACTATCAGAAACCATCCGCATTTCTCTAGAAGATTTACCGCCAGCTTTTGCCACAGAAAGTTATTCAAATCCAGCAGATATTATCCCTATTCCAGATAACCCAATTTTGCAAGTTCCTGAAGGATTTACAGTAAATGTTTTTGCAGAAGATTTAGATAGTCCGCGTTGGTTAGGAGTTACTCCAACCGGAGATGTATTAGTAACAGAAACTCCACAAAATCAAATCCGCTTATTGCGCGACACAGATAATGACGGCACGGCAGATTTTTCCCAAATTTTTGCAGATACAGAAAATGGATTAAATCAGCCTTTTGGTATGGCATTTACCGACGATTATTTTTATCTAGGAAATACAGATTCAATAGTACGTTTTCCCTACAATATTGGAGAAACAGAAATTAACGGTATAGGTGAAAAAATAGCCGATTTACCAACAGGCGGTCATTGGACTCGGAATATAGTAATTTCTCCAGATAAACAACAGCTTTTTGTATCTGTGGGTTCCCTTTCTAATGTATCTCCAGAAGAGTTACCAAGAGCATCCGTACAAGTGATGAATTTGGATGGTTTTAATCAACAAACTTTTGCCTCTGGTTTGCGAAATCCAGTCGGATTAGATTTTCATCCCATTACAAATCAACTTTATACAACAGTCAATGAACGAGATGGTTTAGGTGATAATTTAGTTCCTGACTATTTAACAGGATTAGAACAAGGTGATTTTTATGGTTGGCCTTATGCTTATTTATCACCTAGTTTTATAGACCCAAGGAGAGCAGGAGAAAATCCTGATTTAGTAGCTGAAACTCAAACTCCAGATGTATTATTTCAAGCTCATTCTGCACCTTTAGGATTACAATTTTATGATGGTCAAACTTTCCCAGAGTCATATCAAAATGGAGCCTTTGTTGCATTCCGCGGTAGTTGGAATCGTCTCGAACCAACTGGTTATAAATTAGTATTTTTACCTTTCGATGAAAGTGGGAATCCCACGGGTGAATATCAAGACTTTTTAACAGGTTTTCTGAATGTCTCAGAGGAAAATACTTGGGGTCGTCCGACTGGTTTACAGGTATTACAAGATGGGAGTTTGTTATTTACTGAAGAGATGAATGACCGGATTTATCGTATTCAATATGAAAGTTGATTAATCTCAAATTCCTTTAAATACTTATAACCTAAATTTCGCAATTCAAAAATTAATACGAAAGATTATGTTATTTGGGAAATGAGGTGAACGGCAATTATAGAAATATAGCAATCACCGAATCAGATGTGAGAATTTTACTATTCCCTAAAAGAAGAGAATATAGTGGTTTTCATATTGATTAAGATACAATTTTTTTTCTTCTCTGTTGCCTGACGGAGCTGTTGCCTAAAAGGCTACAATGTCTCACAATTGAGATAAGATTGCTATATACAAGTATAAATACTTGAAGATGTGTAGTTAGTAGTCTATCCAGGTAGAAGTCAGAGATAGTTAATCAAAACAAATACTAAGTAGATAGGTCATTTCAGTTATCAGTTATCAGTTATCAGTTATCAGTTATCAGTCCATCATTTCAAAGTTGACAGACCACTAGTGCAGGATGACAAAAATAACAAACCAGTTAAAAAAGGTTAAAAAGATGATTGTACAAGCTTTCTTCTCTTCTACCTCCTGCCTGATTACACTAGGTTTAATTCTAGAGATTTGCGCTAAAAGATAATTTACTGAGTATACATACTTAGCTACTATCCTCATATTCCGACTATTTTTAGAACTCAAAATGAATTAAGGAATTTGGTTTATAATTAATTATCTAATTATCCGAAGTAGGTATCTTTACTTTGCTAGATTGAGGTCAAACCTGAATTTTTCCTAGGCTAAAATGATACCAACTTATCAAATTTTCTCAGAGTGACAAAAGTAAAGATAGATTGAGAAGACTTTTAACAGATTAGGGGTATCTGTGTACTATTGGTTATGGTATAAACATTAACTTGATTAATTTAAAATATGCGTATTCTGATTTATTCCTACAACTATCACCCAGAGCTTATTGGAATTGCCCCCTTGATGACAGAATTCGCAGAGGGTCTTGTCAAAAGTGGCCATAAGGTTCGTGTTGTCACAGCTATGCCAAATTTTCCTGAACGTAAAATTCACGATGAGTACAAAGGTAAGTTTTTCCTAACTGAAAACATCAACGGTGTAACAATTCAACGTAGTTATATCTATGCCAAACCAAACCCAGGGTTATTCGCTAGATTAATGTTGGATGGTAGCTTTATTATTTCTAGTCTTTGGCAACTTTTCAATGGTTGGCAACCAGAGGTGATTTTTGTGACTATTCCACCTTTGCTAACTCCTTTGCCAGTTAATTTTTATAGCTTATTTTATAACTGTCCTATCGTCTTCAATGTTCAAGATATTGTTTCTGAAGCTGCGATTAGAGTTGGTTTGGTCAAAGAAGGTAGCTGGATAATTCGTTTAATTCAGGCAGTGGAACAAATGGCCTATAGAAAAGCATCTAAAATTAGCGTCATTGCTGAAGGGTTTAGGGATAAATTACTTGACCAAGGTGTTCCCGAAAGTAAAATTATTTATATTCCTAATTGGGTAGATATAGACTTTATCAGACCTTTAGAAAAAAATAATTCTTTTCGGACTAAACATCATCTTGAAGGCAAATTTGTAGCTCTATATTCTGGAAATATTGCCCTGACTAAAGCATTACCAATAGTTATTAAAGCGGCGGCTATACTCAAGGATATACCTAATATTGCTTTTGTAATTGTAGGAGAAAAAAATGCTCTTAGTTTATTACAGAAATATTGTGAAGAATACAAAGCGGAAAATGTTCTCTTACTTCCTTTTGTACCACGAGAAAAACTACCAGAGATGTTATCTGCTGCTGACGTTGGGTTAGTAGTACAGAAAAGAATTGTTACTCAATTTAATTTACCGTCAAAAATTCCTGTGATACTTGCAAGTGGTCGCCCGATAGTGGCTTCTGTTCCGGATACAGGTACAGCAATGAAAGTGGTAAAAGACAGTGGTGGTGGAGTTGTTGTACCTCCTGAAGATCCTCAAGCTTTAGCTGACGCTGTTTTAGACCTTTATCAAAATCCCGAAAAAACTCAAACATTTGGTCAACAAGGGAGAATATATACTGAAAAAAATTTTAGTCTTGAAGCTGCTTTAGATAAATATAAAAAATTGTTTGATGAATTAGTAAATAATATTAAATCCGTTTAATTAGGTATAAAAATATTGTCCATCTTCACCATTACCAAATCTTTATAACTGTTTTTCCTCCTGACTCCTGACTCCTGACTCTTAACTCCTGACTCCTAACTCCTGACTCCTAGCTTCAAAAGATTTTATATCGATGCTACCGGATTTTATATAACTCTAGTAACTAAAGAAAAATAGACAGAAAAATTAAAATATTTGATTAAGTAGGGCTTACCGAGCGACTCTAAAAGCTTTGAAATATCAATACTAAATACTTTAGCCTTTTTTTTGAAAAAAGTGCCAGTTTTTTGCTCTAACATAGCTCCAAATCTCAGCATTTTGACCAGATTCTGATGGAAAAATCTCAGATAATTGTTGCTCCTATCTTATCTTTCTTCCCCATTTATCCTGATTTCTACCCCCACAAAAAACTTTTTCAGCAAACCCTAAGTAAATACATTAGATATCTGGTAAAAAAAATGTGAAGACCTTCCAGGAAAGGTTTCTATAAAGATGTTATCAAAGGAATATGCAATTTCCACCCCTATGTTTATTAAATATCTCGAAATAGCTAATTACTAATTTTATAGTTGTTTCATATAATCTTAGCAATTAGCTGTTTGTTGGTTATATCAAGTAACATTAATTAACCGCAATGTAGGGACGTTACATGCAACGTCCCTACGAGGTTGGGGAAAGATCGTTTATCTTTTCTGTAGCGGGTTTAATACCCCACCGTCAACTGGAGTGCTTAAAATTGTTTAGGGTTAGAATCCATAAGCAATTTTCCCTCTCTTGGTCAGCTACCAGGTGCGTCTTACGCGCCAAGCGGGGTCTGACCGCTTCTGCCTTCAGCATAGCTGCCTTCTGCCTTCTTCAATACAGTTGTTTAATGAGACATGATATTAGCAATTACTAAAATCCATTCCCCTCAAAATCATTAGAATTATTATCGTCATTAAAAGTATCAAGAAACAAATTTAAAGCCTCAGAAGGTAAGTCTAAATTATTTCCTGAATTAACCAATGAATCTACCGGATTTATAGGAGGATAAACTTCTACAATTTCTATGGGAAAAATTTCCTCAACAGAAGAATTTCCCCCCTCAGTTATTGGGTCAATACTGCTACTATTAATAGTCGGATTTCCACTAATAGTTGGATTGCCACTAGGATTCCCAAATCGTACAGGATCGAGACTAATACTACCTGTAGGAACACTTGCTACTAAAGTGTAATTTCCGTTTAAAGATATTTCTTCATAAGTGACACGCACCAAATAATTAAAATCTGGTGATAGCGTTAACTGTGAAGAAACCTGTATGGGAATGCTGCCACCTGGTGGAATAGCTGTAACATCTGGTGGCACTCCCGGTCCAATTCTAGCGTTGACCCCACCACCACCATTATCATTGGCGGCAACTGGCAGCAAACTATCATCAGCCACAAGCAGAGAATCTTTAGGAAGCTGATAAACTTTGATTAGAGGATCGAAACCAGTATTGTTGGCAGTCAAATCTATGGTTACTTCAGTATTTGGTGGAGCAACTAATAGATAATCCTCTTTAAATTGAATTTCCCCCTCTACATTTCTAATAGCTTCATCATTGAAATTAACTGTACCATTAATATTGATAGTGGCTGGCTGCTGGTTGGGTGGCGGAGGTGCAGGTGCAGGTGCAGGTGCAGGTGGTGGTGGGTTAATATTACCTACGCTTGCTGGAAACAGAGCTAACTCATAGTCAGTGGCTATACCAGGGGCTGTCTGAAAAACATTGATAACATATTCACCAGGGGTCGGGAAAAAAGCTTGAAATGCTTCACCAGAAGCACCCAAGTTATCACCACGAGCAATTAGAATATTATTACTATCCAACACTGCCACATCAATATTATTAGTGAGATTTTGCAGTGCAACTCCTGAAATTGTTGGTGTATCCACTGTGACGCGATAGTAGTCTACAGGGTCGAAATTATTGATTGTAGCCACACGACTTACAGGTATTTGAGCAACGAGACTACCGAGAGGAGTTGGTGTACTTATGTTATCGTTACTGTTGTCAGTAAGATTAGAAGGATTTCCCGGATTTATTGGAGGGTTATTTGGAGGGTTATTTGGAGGGTTATTTGGAGGATTATTTGGAGGGTTAAAGGAACTAGTAGAAATTAAATCCAGTTGATAGTTTGTACCTCCTAGAGGAAAATCATTAGGTGGTTGAAAAACTTGCACCTGATAAGAACCTGGGTTGAGAGTAAGTCTAAAATTCTCTGGGTTAGCACCTGGTTGATTACCAGCACCACCAGGAATAAGGTTACCGTTAGTATCAGTTACTAAGATATCAGCATTGGTAGTAAGATTAAACAAATTAACCTCGATTGATTGGGGATCGTTGAGATTAATTGTATAAGAGTCAAAGCTATCTGCTGCTCCTACCGTGCCAAGTAGTGAAACAGTAGATCCTGATACTAGGGTGATAGGATTAATTTGAAGTGCGCTGAGAATTTCTTCCATTTGTTTGAGTTTTTTTGATTATGTTGACAAATTCTTAAGTTGTTTAGAGCTTCAAGAGAAATTTACAACTTAAGATATTTCTTCTATTATAAGTATAAGACTTTTTTTCTTGATAAAAGTTTCAACTTTGTAGCAAAAACCTAAAAAGTTTAATTATTTTTAATAATTTTCTGAGGGTGATAATTCTGGATATCCACTGAAATATATTTAATTTACTAATTTAGGGGAGTAGAAAAATAGGAGGTTTTTTCCAGAGAAAGAATAAAGATATTTTATTGCTACAGAGTCGCAACGCTGTTTGATGTAAGTAGGTCGGCATAAATAAACGCATAATGTGGGCAATGGGTGCAGAAAGCTAAAACCTTTATACAAATAAACTTATAGCCATTGCCCACCCTACAAATGTTTGATTTTTAATTACGGCCACCTACTTACAATCCAAAAATTCAATATCTACTACCATAGGAATTGTTGACTCAAATATTTGACTTCAGTAGTTAGCCCTAAATATGTCTAAATATGTCGCGATCGCTTATGCGGTATTTACTTGTGAATAATATCTACCCACTTAATACCATAAAACACCAAAAATTCCCGACTTAAATTAGGATTGCTACATATTTGTTGGGGCATTTACTTTCAGTCATAACTAGGCGATCGCTACAGTAGAGTTAAACTTTCTGACTTTCCGACTTGTCGATTAGCTGACAAATGATAAAATCGAAAATAATCCTTCATCCTCCAAAAAAGTTATGTTTTGCCCCATGCAACTTGACTGTCAAAATATGACAGGAGTAATTTATAATTGCCCTAACTTATCAGAATGTTTAGATAACTCCACTCTCAGCAGAAAAGAAGCAATTAGGCTTTATTTCCTGAATCAAGGAATTAAACCAGAAGATATAAAAATTAATGTGCAACCTCCCCTAGAGAACAATCTTTTTTATTCTCCTTGTTCATACAGTTCTACTTTTACCTATAATCTAGATAGTGAGACTAGAGACAGAATAATTTTTGGTACTCCGATAGAATGGGAAGATTCAATGGGTGGTGCACAACACTTCCATAATTTAACCAGAGAAAAGTTAGAGCAACTTATTAGTCAGAGTTTTGCTAATCCATTAGATGCACAGAATTTTTCCCCAACAATTAGCGAGTTATTAGAATTTGCTCACAGAGAAGCTAGCAAGGGTTTTGAGTTTACTTTTGAAGGTTATGTAATTAGTCCACAACGTCCAGATTATCGAGTCAGTATTGATGCTTTAGTTTATCAGGGAATTTGTTCTACAGAGTTAATTTTTGACTTTCAAGAATTTGTTAATGCACCAGATGAAATTGATATAGAGCCGAATTATTTAAGGGCTTGGTGGGATTGAATTTTTGTCAAAAGAGGCTAATAGCTAAGATAATTTTTTTAGCTATTAAGTAGGTGGGCATAATTAAAGATCGAGCAGTTGTAGTGGACTGACATATCTAAAATGGTGCCCGGCGACGGATTGTTAAATGCCTTTCGCAGTCTAGATTTTAGCCGTAATGGCGCACCCTACAATAATGAACTATTTTAGCTGAACCGCGGCAGTAGGGTGGGCAATGGCTATAAGTTTATTTGTATAAAGGTTTTAGCTGACTACGCGCATTGCCCACATTATGGGTTTATTTATGCCGACCTACTTAGCTATCTAACTTTTGATAATTATTGATAATTATTTAGTGAAAACTGTGAGTAAGACCGCCGCTAATAAATAGTGATTTGCTTGTACATTTAAGCCGGCTATTTTGCCTAACTGTTCGCGAGCAGTTGGACTGTAAAGATTCAAACCACCAGGATAAATATTCAAATGCTGAAATTCATCTTGCCATTTAAAGTAAGAATCAGCTAAATAAAAATATCCTCCTGGACGTAAAACTCGACCTACTTCATTAAAAACCTGCTGAGGGTTAGGATAATGCAAAAAACTAATAGTATTAAAAACAGCATCAAATTCTCCATCAGGAAAAGGCATTGCTTCAGCATTTCCTTCTAGAAATGTTAAACGTTTTCCGTGACGGTTACGACTACTAGCTTGACTAATCATTTCTGAAGATAAGTCTAAACCAGTGCCTTTAATCTGAGGAAAATTAACAGCAATACGATGTAAAAGTTTACCTGTACCACAACCTAAATCAAGTACATTTGCTGTGTCTGATAAATTTACATATTCGAGTAATCTTTGATGTACGGCTTGATAAACTATAGATGGAAATAACCAATCATAACTAGGTGCCCAAAGGTCGAAAAATTTTTGTTTGAGAGAAGTATTGTTTGTCATATATTTAAGAAGGTTTTAGGTTTTAGGTTTTAGGTTTTAGGTAATTAACAGCCTTCTCCTGACGGAGACGCTACGCGAACGGCTAGAAGTCAGTAGGGGTGAATAATGGTAAATTAAGAATCATTGTTTGAATGGCTTCCATTAGATATTGTCTTGACTTAATTGACCGAAAAGCACTTTTCTTTCTCCTGACTCCTGACTCCTGACTCCTGACCCCTAAGTAATTCAAACTAATATCATACACTAATTCAGCAGCGCCACAACCTACCACCTACCACCTAACACCTTCTTCAAAAATTAAAGATGAGCTAAAGGTAATAATAACCGACTTTCTACCAAACCATTTTCATTCATATCCAGCTCAAATTCTCCCCCCATTTGTTGAATCACTTGTCGGCAGATAATTAAATGCTTACCAGGACGTGAAACTAGGGGAGAAAGCTTTAATATATCTGGAACAAAACCTGTTTGAAATTCCGTAATTAACTTCTGGCTAATATGACCTCGGTCGAGAATCAATATTTCTAGCGACTCTTTATCTAGAGTCTGGCATTTTACCTCAATTTTTCCCCCCACTGAAGAACGACGACAGGCACTAATCAAAAGTTCATACAAAACCAATTCTAATTTCACACTATCCCCATAAATACTTAACTTTCCCTCTCGATGAACTTCTAATTGTAGTTGCTTTTTTTTGACTTTAGAATCAATTCTAGCCAGCGCTCGCTTCAATAAATTAGCTACAGATACAATGTCATAATTAGCTTGTAACCGCCACCTTTCCTGTTTCAATAAAGAAGTGGTAGATGATAAGACATGACCAATTTGTCGTAATAGTTGCTGATAGCGCAGATTTGTCAGCACATCTTTATTTTTGGTAGAATTTTCAGCCGGAATATGATTTAATTCACTTAACTGTTTAAAACCCGAACCAATATTACGATAAATATCTTCTAAACGCCTTTGTTTATACCAGTTTAACCACTCTAGTTCCTCTCGCTGAGATTCCAAAGTAGTCTTGACTATTAAGTAGCGACGTGACCAGGCAAACTGATTAACTAAAGTAGTCACCAAATTTTTCATCGTCTCTGAAGAAGAATTTTGTGGCTGTGAAAATTCCGTTTGTTGCCATAAAATCTCGTCACCATCTGCTAATAATAATATACCAGTTGGCTGATGTTCGACACCAGTACGCAAAGCATTAACAACAAGTTGACCGCCGCTATCAAAAATATTAAGCCATCGCAAAGTTTGTGCTGATACTTCACTGACATTCAGATGCAACCAACCATTTGTAGAAAGTATTTGTCGAATCAAAGGATCGGTGCGAACTGGAATTGAAATTTTGTCAGTGCAGGTAAATTCTGAGTTAGCATAACTAATGATTTTACCTGTCTGTGACACTGGATACCAGGTAACTAGAGCCACTTGAAGAGTAGTGGGTAAATCAATATCTGCCATGTCGATGATGGCTTGAGCAATAAATTGAATAAAGTTACGTTCGAGACGATCTAGGGATAAATTTTCTAATAGGTTTTGCTCTCCTACTGGTACTAATTTTTTAACTTCTTGTATAAATGGAGGGTGGGAAGAGTTAATCAATATTTTCGTTGGGTTTTCCAATACTGTGGTTGGTTGCACGACAGTTAAACCAGACTGAATATATTCGATATATTGTTGTTGCTTGTTAATTAATTTATTCATTTGCCATTGATGCAGGATTAAACCTAACTGTTGACTGACAATTTGCACTAACTCTCGCTCATTGCGATTCCACGTGCGAGGGGTTTGGTAGCCAATAATTACAAGTCCTTCTGGGAAAGGATCTTTATTTTCTTGATGCTGTACTTCTGGCTGTTGTGGTTCAAGTTTCCTTGCGACTCTCGTGCTACACAACAGGAGCGCTCGAACTCCTAAGTTATCAAAATATTCCCGCCAAGCTAGGAGTCTATCATCTTCTGACCAATTTTCAATTGCCACTACTTCAGTATTTTGCCCAAGCAGAATCATGTCTTCTTTGTTGAGGTGAGGCAAAGGAGTTGTAATTATCTGACCTTCAATAACATGATTTTGATAAATAATTTCAAACAAATCTCTATTGCCAATAGCTAACATAAAATATTTAGCACCCAAGCGCTGAGATAGTAGCTCGGCCGTACTTTTTAAGGTTGTCTGCCAGTCATCATCACCATAAATAGCACGAGTTATACCTGCAGTTAAAGTCCGATCGAGTTTGGCTTGGCGGATTTTGTCTTCCATTTCTGAGAGGGGAGAAGTTAAAGCCAAAAGTTGAGCTATTCCCTGAAGATAGTTTTTTTCATCATCTTGCCAAATGCGGTTATATTGCTCTTCTGCGGCAATAAATCCGATCAATTCATCTTCTAATATTATTGGTGCTGCTAAGACAGAGCGGGCTTTAATTTGTCGGATTAGTCGTTGGGTAATATTAGTGTCTAAAGAGCTGTAATATTCTCCTATACAAACAAACTTTCCTGTTGCTAATATTTGATATAATTCACCCAAATCCTGTAAACTAATGCCAGAAGCAGGACGTTTCAAATCGTTCCACTCTACGCTCACTTGACGATTACTAGCTCGACGCCAGAAGTAGCGTCCATTTGGATAATACCAGTAAATATTAGTACGGGCTGGTTGTAGAAATGTATGAGTTATTTCCACAACACTTTCTAAGCGTTGGTCTAGGGTTCTCAATTTACCTAATTCAGAAAGCAATAATAATATGGGTCGCTCCAGTCGTTTAGCTTGTTGCTGTTGCCAATCTTGCTCAATTTTATGTAACGTTTGCCCTAGTTGTCCCCAAATCAAAGATAATAGTGCTTTCTCTCCTAATTCTAGAGATATTCCCCGCTCTTGTGAACCCATTAACACTACACCAAAACATTCATTTTTGTAAGATATAGGAAATAAAATTGTGCCTTTGATTTGATATACTTCAGCAATTTTCACCCATTCCCCTACTTCTTTTTCAGCCCTTAAGTCAGGAACTTTAATTACTCTATCTTCTACTAAGACTTGTTCTAGTAAGTCTCCAGCATCAATTGTAAACTTATGTTTGAGAATAGAATGTTTAAAAACAGAAGTTTCACCATCGGGAGTTATACCTCCTTTGCCAACTATTTTATTTTCCCAACGGTCGTATAAACCAACCCAAATCAAAGAGTAATTCAACTCTAAATGAAGATAATTTATAATTTTTTTGACAATAATATCTATATTATCTTCTTCTCTAATTGTCTTGATTATACTTTCTAGCTCGATAATATTTTTCCGATCATTTTCTGATGGCTGCTGCTCACTCATCTGTTATTTCTCCTATATTTTATGGGTTGAATAATCATAAAATTCACAACAAATAGGACTTTTTATATATTATTTTCAACCGCAGTTATTTGCGAATCTAGTAAATATTGAGTTAAATGGTATATTAATGAAAAGAATGATTTCCTACTCCCTAGGAATCAAAAGTACAATAACTAAGAAAAAATGATTGACAGCCCCGAATTTTATATTGCTTACTGTATAAGCCATCGGAAAAAATAGACAATAATTTGGCAGAAAATGGGGGTATTACAGAAAAGTGTCTGCCTCCAAATCCCTAAATGTATTTCTGGGCTTCTCCAACTTCGGTGATGATTTTACAGCCCTTATTCCTGATTCAATTCCAAACTAAGTAGTCAAATAAAATTAATTGTATATTTTATGGTCAGGTTAAATAGGTAGGAAAAATTATTTTTAGATCCATTGCTTTCATCACACAAGTATATTCTTTATTCCCTGCTCCCTGCTCCCTACTTACAAATTGTTAAATTAATTTTGCACAAGTACTTATAGCAATTTTTAAGTAGATGAATCACATAGTCAAAACCACAATCCTTCTATGGAACTTCCATAGAACGTCCCTACTGTGGTTTACTCAACTGAAAAGCGCTTTATAATTTATGGGCCTTTGAATTTTCATTTTTAGTTTTTCATTGTAAACTACCAATCAAAATCAAGTGTTAAATATATATCGTTCTGCCATATTTCCGATTTTATTTTCTGGATTAAAAGCCGAGCCAGAATGGGTACATCATCAAGTGCTAAATATTCTCAGTTTTATGGATACTTACTCCTCCAGTCTACCCATACCCTGGTTTGAGAGGATGATGCAGAAATCCTTTTGTTTTGAGGATACTCGCCTCGAACAAACTCTATGGGGACTAAATTTTAAAAATCCTGTTGGTTTGGCTGCAGGATATGATAAAGATGGTGTGGCCATTAATGCCTGGCCTCGATTAGGTTTTGGGTTTGCTGAAGTTGGTACGGTAACTTTGCACGAACAACCAGGAAATCCTCAACCAAGACTGTTTCGCTTACCAATGGATGAAGCTGTCTTGAATCGAATGGGATTTAATAATCAAGGTGCTGCTGCATTAGCTCTGAGGTTAGAAGCTCTAGGAATACAGGGTAAAAATAATTTGAAATATAATTTGAAAAATCATTTAATTTCTCCTTCGTTATTTCCATTGGGTATAAATATTGGTAAATCTAAAATAACACTTTTAGAGGCGGCACCAACAGATTATTTAGGTAGTTTTAGATTATTAAAAGATTGGGGAGATTATTTTGTAGTTAATGTATCTTCTCCTAATACTCCTGGTTTACGAACGCTTCAAAATGCTGAAAGTTTAAGCCAAATTTTAGAAGTTTTGCAAGCAGAAAATCAAGGAATAAAACCTGTTTTAGTGAAAATTGCACCTGATTTAGAAACTGAAGCTATCGCCTCAATAATTCAGATTATCAAACAATACGAAATAGCAGGGATTATTGCTACTAACACAACGATTCAACGTGATGATTTGAAAACTCAAGTTATTGCCAAAACTGGTAAACCTGTCACTGAAGAAGCAGGTGGAATAAGTGGTGCACCATTAACCCAAAAATCCACAGAGATAATTAAATTTATCTGGCAAGAAACTGACGGAAAATTACCAATTATTGGTGTAGGTGGAATATTCACTGCTGAAGATGCTTGGGATAAAATTACTGCAGGTGCAAGTCTAATTCAAGTTTATACAGGATGGGTATATCAAGGACCTGGAATGGTAAAACAAATTCTCCAAGGATTACTCAAAAAATTAGATGAGCGAGGATTAAATTCTATTTCTGAAGCGGTTGGTTTAGCACATAAGTAGGTGGTATAGCAATCCTATTTCAGTTATAAATTTTTGGTGCTGGTAGGTGGTAGGTGTTAGGTATTAGGTGGTAGGTAGAAGACAAAATAAATACATCTAAATTTTCCACAAATCATTTAGGATTGCTATAGTTCAACAATTAATAATTAATAATTAATAATTAATAATTAATAATTACCTATCCTTAAAACGAATAGGATTGACTAAAAGGATTTTTTCTCCTTGTCTTGCTACAGCCCGTGGCGCAGCCAAAAAGAGGCTTTAAACCTTAATTATTCGGTAAATAAATTTGGTCAACCGTTTCGCCAGTAAAATTATACCAAATTCTTGACCGCGCTGCGTTATTGCTCCGCAGCGTAGGGGTAATTTTCTGCGGAATGCGGAGCAAACATGGAAAGCGGAGCATTCGGACTGAAATTACCCCTAGTGGACCGACACATATTCAATGGTGCGTTACGACGGATTTTTAAATAGCTTTGACAGCTTATATTTTAGCCGTCTAACACACCCTACAATAATGAACTATTTTAGTGTCACGGCACTAGTATGTAATAATTGAATCCCCCCTACTACTTCAATTATTAAAATTATTAAGTAGTCATCAAACACTGAATTAAGGCATAAAAATCTTATGATAAACTAGGCTTCAGGTTTGATGGTTACAGGTAAAAATGGTGAATTATGTCTGTTACAAAACCCGGTTTTTGAGACATTTTCTGTAGTCTATTAAATATGAAAACCTGTAACTTTATCAAAAAATCTGCTCATCCCGGAATTTTTTTGATAATATAGAAAAATCTGTAGAAAGTATTTATTTTATAATTAAGTCTTGCCTATGTTACCTAAATGGATTTTACTCAACCAACGCTTAATTTTTCTACTCTTAGTATTAACAATATTATTAATTCCCCTGGTTTTAAACTTTTATGTGAAACTAGTTACAAGTAGATATCGCTACACCGAGCCCACTAAAGTGTCAGCTCAACCTATTGCCATAGTTTTTGGGGCCGGAGTTTGGGATGATGGTAGCCCCACACCAATGTTAGCTGACCGAGTACAAGGAGCTGTTAATTTATACAACATTGGTCGAGTTAAGAAAATTTTGATGACTGGTGACAATGGTACTCCTGATTATAATGAAGTCAAGGCAATGCAAGAATATGCAATTTCTCGTGGTGTATCTGTTGATGATATTACTTTAGATTATGCAGGTTTTAGCACTTATGAAAGTTGTTATCGTGCTCAAAAAATATTTGGTATTACTCAGGCTGTTTTAGTAACTCAACGCTATCATTTACCTCGTGCGGTTTATACTTGTCGTCATTTGGGGGTAGATGCTGTAGGTTTGGGTACGCAAGATTGGGGAAAGTTTAGAAATGATTCCATGAGGCGTTATTCAACCCGTGAAATTTTAGCTGTTTTGAAAGCATTATGGGAAGTTCATATTACTCGCCCTCAACCAACTTTTTTAGGACCTTTTGAGGGTATTAGTTAATTGAATATATATCATCTTCGGTTTAATGCTTATACAGCAGTTTTCTAAGTTATGAAATACATATATTGACGATTTTAGGGTGATGGGGTGATAGGGTGATGGGGTGATAGGGTGATGGGGGGTGATAGGGTGATGGGAAACAAGTAAAAAATATTTACCCTGTTAAAATTCCGGTTATTCTACCTCACGGACAACGGGAAGCGCTGTAATATAAATCAGCACTAACTCCGTAACTCTACCTGTAGTAGTACGTTGCAACGCACCTTACACCACAAGTAGTAGAAATATCCGGAAACTAAAATTTCGCAACCGTTTGACAAGGGAAAAATCAAACAGCCCTGCCTAAAAAAGAAGAAAAGCGCTTTTTTTTTGTCAAGTTTTCAACAGTTATTAATGAATTTTACTAGAATAAAATAGGAGAAAAAAATGGTTCTTTATCTCGACTCAGCAATAGTAACAGAAGCTAGAGTTGCCAGTAAATTTGGTTGGATATCTGGTGTGACAACTAACCCTACTTTGTTAGTAAAAAGTGATTTGTCTCCAGAAGCAACATTAAAAGAACTTTCCGAAATTGTTTCTGGAGAATTATATTATCAACTTACTGCTACTAATTTTGATGACATGATGGCAGAAGCGAAAGCTGCATCGAAATTAATTGGTCATAAAATAGTTCTGAAAATTCCGGCAACTGCCACTGGTTTTCAAGCGCTATCTCATCTGTCTGGAGAAATTAGTTGTTCTGTGACAGGAATATATCATCCAGCTCAAGCAGTAGTCGCTGTAGAAGCAGGGGCTAAATATGCGATCGCCTACGTTAACCGGGCCACGAGACTATTGGGGGATGGTTTAAAGTTAGTGCGAGAGATCGCTGCTGTAGTGGAGGGTAGCGGTACAGAAATTTTAGCAGCGAGTATAAAATCTCCTGATGAAGCTGTGGCAACTTTATTAGCTGGCGCTCATCATCTGACGTTACCATTTCCGATTTTACAGGCAATGACTACCCATGAATTATCAGAACAAACTTTTAAAGAATTTAACGAAAAAGGGCGAGGAATTATCTGGTAAGTATTTTTGGGGTGGGTTGGGGAGACTCAAACCCAACATAGGTCGCTCGACAACTCCTGTTGAATCCTTACATTTTGGTAGAAGGATTGCTATAAAATGGAGCCATTAACTTTAATACTATTTTAATAAAGTTATGGTGGAAATCATAATCTAGTAGCCCCCCCTCGATCGGGGGGGGTTGGGGGAATCTAACTCTTTCATATCTTTAACAAATTGGTATAACTATTATATGTTTATCCTTCTATACTTTATCTTTATCTCTCTTAATTAATCATTAAATTCTGTGTCAGCCCAAAGATATATTTCATCAATCTGCTTGTATCCGCATCAAAAAAGATGGCTGGAACATTACGAATAACCACCTTTTTTTGAAAGTAAATGACATATAATTTTAGATTTATTGTAACTGCCTAGCTAGTAATAATGGAGGTGAGAAAAAAAGATACATTACCAAGTAGCGCCTCAGTAATAACTTTCTAGAGATTCAAACCATGCTTAGAAGCAGTAGAAACAAAAGAGCGAAGAT
>JBARXI010000351.1:0-26677 GCA_049647275.1 Microcoleaceae cyanobacterium | reverse complement strand
GCTGTTTCGACCATGATTAATGGTTTGCTTTCCTTGCTAGTGGATGTTTCTATTTCGTCTGAGGCAGTTTTCACAGAATCCCTTGTCCCTTCAATATCATTATTCATTTACAAAAAAAACGTGCAGTTGAAAGCAAGTGCGGCTTTAGCCCTTGGATGAAAACAAGTTGTAGGAATTTATTCCCAAGTATCCCAAAATATTTTATTATAGCAATGAATGCGAGTAGGAACAAGGTTTGTCCCACAGACTCAATGCTTGTAGGGGTGAAACTCCTGTATAGATGAAACTAGTAGCATGGTTCTACCAAGACACTCGGCAGGTGACAAACAGGCAGCAAGGATAGGGATTTATCGCTCGCTCTTTGAGTAAAACCACTCTGAAAGTGAAACAAAAGTAAGGACGATATATGTGGATTCTTGTCAGCATATTTGAGTCTGTAGGTGGTATATGAGCTACCACCACTGGAGTTGATTAATTAAGTCCAGTTACAGTTAGTAGCTTTTCAGAATCGTGTTTTTCAACCAATTCGGAACAACTGCTTAGAATCACCCGTACTTTAGTCGGGTGAGAAGTCAATAGTTTAGATATATTTACCAAGATTTGATGAAAGTCCCAGTTAAACAAGTATGCGTTCTAAGGCGTGTAAATCTGGAATACATAAAGTATCGCGATCGCGCTTAATCAATGACTTTTTCTCCAACTTACTCAATACTCTGGTCACAGTTTCCCGTGCCAAACCACTCAAGCTACTCAATTCCCGATGAGGTAAGTTAGGAATTTCTGTTCCGGCTTCCGAATGTGTTCCTTGTCCCTCTGCTAAAAATAACAATATATCTGCTACCCTTGCCTGAGCATCTGCCTCTCGTAACCTAAGTCGTCGATTTACCTGACGTAAACGTCGGGCCATTAATTGAGCCAATCTGATTCCCCCTATGGGCTCGGTGTGAATTAATTGGGCAAAATCCTGAGCTGGCATATTACCAATTAATGTTGGGGCTAAAGTAATCACATCTGTAGAGCGAGGCACTTCATCCAAAGCTGCCATCTCGCCGAATAATTCACCTTTACCTAAGATATTCAATGTTACTTCTTTTCCATCTAGGTTGTAGGTGCGAATCTTGACCCACCCATCCAAAATGAAGTATACTGAAGTACCCCAATCATTTTCTAGCAAAATGACCTGATTTGAGGGATGTTGACGGCTGACTACATGAGTAATTGCTCTTTCTACCGCCGGTTCTGGTAAGCCCTCAAAAAACGGGGTAGATAGCATTAATTCTTTGATATTTGATTGGGTATCGCGACTGTACCTATCTTCCATGAGGTTAATTATTAATTATGGCATTATGGCAGGAGATGTAGCCCATAGATAAGCTAGTAGATATTTGGGGAAACTGACTTATTTTAGAAAACTTGAAAGTCAGAAAATAAAATTAAATGGGTGAGTTGTTTTTGAGTTTTATCTTGGCGATCGCTATGGTCCGATCATAGGAATAACAGTTTACTATAGCTGTTCTATATCAGTATCAGTGCCGAAAAACCCGTAAGGGAATTAATACCATGTCCGGATGATAGCGCGATAAAAAAACCTATTCTCTCACTTCAAAGGGAAATCTCCCTATTATCCCTATTCTCCCCCCCTAATTCCTGCTCCCTACTCCCTAATCTCTGCTCCCTGCTCCCTAGTTACTTATTTATAAGTATTTAACCGGACATGATATAACTAGGAATGTCCTATCGTGAACCAGGAAGCCAAAATTATCATCTTTGATTTAGTGTTGGAGGTATCACGTTATCACTGTAATAATACCGCAAGTTTGTTACACAAGCTTATACATAAAACTATAGAGACAGGACTGACGCAATTATTCTATATCATAAGTTATACAGTCGATAATTATGGCCAAAACGGGAAAAGACTACCACAGATGATGTCATTGTGTAAGCCCCGCCGATTGAGTGAAAATTTTTTGACTAGAGCTAATTTAGAGGGGCAAATTTAGACAGAATAATATCTTAAAAGTTTTATAATCATTAATCTAAGCTGACAAACAGAGGTAGCACTCTTGAATTCTCAGAAAAATCATATCCAAGTCATCATTAATGAAATAGATGAGGTGCTAAATCAGCCTGACACCTCAGATTCTCCTCAAGCTCTGAAACAAACACTAAAAAAGTCCCAAAAAATTCTACAGCAAATACTGGACTACCAAAATCGGGATGTGGACAGCATACCTAGTCCAGAGGTATTATCTTTTAACTTATCTCAGGAAAATGAACATCCAGTAGAGCCTTCTGTTTCTGTGGAGCAACATCCACAACATTTAGAGGAGTTGTTGGCCCCTATTAGCCAATACATACAAGAGGACCTCAAAAATCTCCAGCAAGAAAGAAAAGTTTTGCTAGAAGAAATTAGACAACTTGAAAGGCGAAAACAACAGGATTATTCTCTAGCTAAACAATACGCTAAACAGCAACAAATTATTTCTGAGTTTTCTCAGGCTTTACTGGGGCCAGTTCAAGAAACATTAGTCGAACAGTTGTCGCAGTTAGGGAATCAACATCCATCTCAAATTCAGAATAGTGTTCCTTCTAGCCAAAGCAACCGCTCCGAGACTATTAAGGATATTGAATCTTCTGAGTTGATGACAATTTCAGTAGATAATTTAGAGGATGATTATAACTTTTCTGAGTCATTTGTTGATGAGTCTAAGACCGAAGATAGTAAGAGAAATGTGTCGGATAAAATAAATTACACAGAGACTGAAACAGAGTTCATTTCTTCTCAAAAAAAACAACAGATAGAACAATTACCTCTGGCAGATAATGATTTTAATAATCGGATAAATGCAACTGTATTTACCGACCAAGGTGACGCTATTTTTAACACAATTAATACAGATAATACAGAGTCAAGTTCCCAGGAATTAAATAATCAACAAGCTTCTAGCCTGGATGAATCTAACAGCGAGAAACAGCAAAAACTAGAAATACTACAAAGTCAAAATACCGACCACACTAATACAGATTTATTACTAGACAATCTCTTTCCTTCTCAGCTAAAAGCCCCTAGCTTTGAGGAAAATGTTTCTGAGCATCAAGACTATCAAAATCCAACTCCCAAAATAGAAGAAAAAATAGAAACGAATAGTCACGAATCACCACTAGAAAACTCGTCTAATTTTGATGAAAATGAGAATAGAGAAAGTGCAGAAATCGAATCTCTCAGTCATATATTCGGGGAGCTAGAGATTAATCAAGAAGAATCTAAGCAATTAAATTTTCCTGAACAAGTACAATCACATCAAACTAATGTTAAACAAACTCAACCTACAAAAGAGAAATATATTCAAGCATCTGTTAAAGAAAATCTCTTGCCAGTAAAAGAGCAGGAAGAACCACAAAAAGAAGAATTATTATTAGATACTAATACTATAGATTTGTTGCGTTCAGATTTGAAACATTTAGAAGAAATTGATCCAGATGAATCAATATTAGATGATACCGCACCAACAAAACTACAATTAGGAGAATACCAGCCTTTATCTTCAGCAGAAAATATTCCTAACGCTACTGAGAATCCCTTGATGAATGCTTCAGAAGAAGAATTTACTGATATTACTAACTTAGAAGATTTATTTGGGAGTATTTATGAGGATTCAAATACAAGTAATCCTAATATGGAAATTTCTTCTGAGGAGGAGCAAGATATGGAAAATGAGCAAACTCTAGAAGATATATTAGATAGCCTCACATTATCAACCGATGATGCAAGTAAAGAAATAGAAATAGAAACAGAAACAGAAACAGAAACAGATAATCGGGATTATATAGACTGGGAAACCCTGCTTGAAAATCCCCCCAATCAAGAAAAAAAAAAATTAATCAACCAGAAATAGCACCAATAAATGAGTTGAATCAGCAAGTATCTTTAGAACATTTAAAATCCGGTGGTGGAGAGCTTGAAAAAAACATTACAACTTCCCCATTAGACTCAGAAAATCACCCACAAAATAATAATTCTGAATCAAATCAAACTATTTCACGATGGTACTTAGGAATTGACTTTGGTACTACAGGAATTTCCGCGGCATTATTAAATTGTACTAGTGGGAAAATCTATCCCATATATTGGCAGAAATTAGGAACAAAATTAGAATTAGATATTCCGATTACAAGTCAAGAATTTACACTCGCCCAAAAATCCACTCAAAATGATTTTAATTCGACTAAAAAAATCTATCGGCTACCATCAATTGTTTACCTCGATCCCAAACTACAAGTAACTAACAATGCTGAAGAAATAACCACAGACCAAGCACCTTTATTTCTGCAAAATTTTAAGCCGTTTTTGAAAGTTACCATCCCTTATGTCTCAATTAAATTTAGAAGAGAAAAGCTAGAGCAAAAACCTGAAGAGTCTTTTCTTTTGGCTTCAAACTTTGGTGCTTCAACTTCCCATGAGCCAGTTTTGCAGTGGTCTGAGCACGAGCAAATTTCTTTAAATGTAGTTAAGCAAGGTTTGGTGGCTTTATTGACTACTCTCAAGCCCCAAACTGATTTTAATCAATCTATTTCCTTGGCCGAGAGAGAAACTCAGGCAGAAGTGATGACAGATGACTACCTTTGTGGGGCCGTGGGATTAGACGAGCAAACATTTGCATCCGCTTTGGCACAACTCAAGGCTGTAATTATGGGTTATCCTGCTAGTTGGCCCGAAGCTTATCGCTTTAATCTTCGGGAGGCTGTTTTAGAAGCAAATTTGGTGACAGATGTTAGTCAGGTAATAGTGATTTCCGACGCGATCGCCACTGCAGTCTCAGAATTAACTACCGTAACAGCAGATTATCAAATTTCTAGCAATTCGGAATTAAGACGGGGTGGAATTTTATTGATTAATGTGGGAGCAACTACTACAGAATTAGCGTTGGTAAATTTACCTGAAAATATAGAAAATCTAAGTTACTCCCATTTTCATTCCCATAGTTTTGCTTATGGGGGTGATGCTTTAGAGCAAGATATTGTTTGCCAACTATTACTGAAGGATGAAAATGTTGGCACTCCGACGCAAAATAAAGAGGATCGACAACAATCTTCCGGAGGTTTGCCTCAGCCAGGATCTCCAGATTTATTCATTCGCTATCAACTACAGCAGTGGTTACAGACTTCATCTTATAAAAAAGGGCTTTTAGAAGCTGCTCGTAATTTAAAGTTAATTCTCCCCCACGAAAATGAATTTACTTTGAATATTGGCGATCGTTTGTGGCATCTGCAGCAAACAGATTTAGAAACTAAGGTGTTGGAGCCTTTTATCAAACAATTAAATCGCGAATTGAATAATTTTTTCAGTCGGGTGGGAATGTCTCCTGTGGGAATTAACCGAGCTATTTGTACTGGAGGAGGTGGGGTTTGGAATGCGATTCCTCGTTGGTTACGTCAAAAATTGCCTAATGCAATTATTGCCCAAGATGGGATTTTTCAGATGCCAAATGTAGAGTTAGGGCAAGAATCTGGGCAGGAATTAGACAGTATTCAAGATATTAAATTAATGATAGGTAGAGTAGCTTATGGTTTAGCTACTTTACCTCTTTATCCGCAAATTGTAGATATACCTCAGCAGCAATATAGCGACTATTTTCTGTTGTGGGAAATATTACGAGTATTTCCAGATCGTTCTGTGACGGTGAAAGAAATTATGCAGTTATTGGAGAAACGGGGAATAAATACTCGTGTTTGCCAAGAAAGAATTAAAGGAATTTTAGAAAGTCAACTACCTCCAGGCTTATTACCTTCGAATGAAGATTTGATGCTGCTAACTGAAGTTTCTCGGCAAAATTCTGATTATCAAGGTCTAACAGCAAAGCCGCTTTTTGATAAAGAAGCTAATGGGCGAAAATATCGTTTAAGCGATCGACAAGCTGAGTATGTACGGCAATACTTAAATAACTTGGTGGCAAGTAGTGGACAAAAATTAGAGGAGCCCTTACTTAAGTATTTTGACTAAGGATTGACTTCCTTCTAAAGTTGATACAAAATTTAGTATTTATCTCCAAACTTAC
Source organism: Microcoleaceae cyanobacterium (assembly GCA_049647275.1). Taxonomy (GTDB): domain Bacteria; phylum Cyanobacteriota; class Cyanobacteriia; order Cyanobacteriales; family Microcoleaceae; genus JASJEE01. The sequence goes on along the minus strand of JBARXI010000351.1, from coordinate 20,618 downwards.
CAGAATCATAAAAAATCGAAAAAACGTATTGGATTATATAAAATGAGCAAATACTTGAAAATATAAATAGGGTTTGCTGAAAAAGTCTTATGGGTGAGGTTAGGAGACAGGAGACAGGAGACAGGAGACAGGAGAAATGGGAATGAGCGAGGTAGAAGTAAGAATTGTCCCAAGATTGTTCTGCCCAACTATGAGCCTAAAATACGCTCCTTTTTGAGCGTTAATGACTGAAACAGGCGCACTGCAATTCGACCCTAAAAAGGCTAAAACCTTTATCTGTAAATGCTTTTGCTGACGCAAAGCTGTCGCTAAGAGATTAGATCGGTCACGCCCTAAATAGACAAAACAATAACTATAACATAATATTTTTCTAATTTCAATGATATTCGATCGTCAATCAGAAAACAACACCGAATCTTTAAAAAACTACCGAAAATTATTAAAGATTCCGTGAAGCTACGTATTTTCACTACCACCTTCAAGAAAGCTCTCTTAGTATAAGAATCGAAAGACCTGAGAAGATATGTCAAAAATTAGTTATTAGGGTGTAAACGGTGACCAACACATCTAACTTATCAGTCCCCTCGAATATAAGTGCTCTGAATTCTATGGTGGTTCCAACACACGACTACTCAGCCCACCGATATGAAAAACTACTTCATCCATCTATATGTAGCAAAATCAAACGTTTCATTGATATTATCGGAGCATTAGTAGGATTAGCTATTACTGTATTAGTTACCATTCCTGTTGCAATCTTAATGCAATTTGATAGTCCTGGCCCTTTATTTTTTACTCAAGTTCGCTGTGGTTTTAAGGGTAAAACTTTCAGGATGATAAAATTCCGTTCTATGGTAGTTGATGCGGAGCAAAAAAAGCACTTAGTCAAAAATGAAGCTGAGGGTAATATCTTTAAAAACGAGAATGACCCCAGAGTAACTGTTGTAGGTAGTTTTCTGCGTAAAACTAGCTTAGATGAATTACCTCAGTTTTGGAATGTGCTCAAAGGCGAAATGAGTCTAGTGGGAACTCGTCCACCAACTGTTGATGAAGTTGAAAAGTATGAACCTCATCACTGGAAACGGTTGGATGTTAAACCTGGTATTACAGGAGAATGGCAAGCAAATGGTCGTTCTAGTGTCAAAGACTTTGAAGAAATAGTGCACATGGATATAAATTATCAGCAGAAATGGTCTATTGCATACGATCTGCATTTAATTTTGAAAACTATCTTGGTGGTATTGAATAAATCAGGTGCCTTTTAGACCTGATAGATATAGATGAAGCGACATTTAGTTTTAAATTTACCATCTTTGCCCATCGAGGTAACTATTATATATTAGACATTTCCAGTAAATAAATAAGCATTTTATAAAATCCTTGTAGAGACGTTCCATAGAATGTCTCTACACTTTTTTTCAGGCCTCTGTCTACTAAGTTTGTGAACAATTTCAGTTTTTATTTTCCAATAATATTATGTCCGTTCATTAATGGATAATGGATAATGGATAATGGATAATGGATAATTACCTCTCCTTAAAAGGGAGAGGATTGACCAACGCCGAAAAAATTTATTCTCTTGGTCGATTAGATATGGCGAGGAGACCTCGCCATCTCTCGACCGCTTTTTTCCCCTTGAAAGGGGAGGCTTTTAACCTAAATTGTTTAATTATTTAATTCTTTAATTATTAATTATTCGGTAAATCACCCATAATGTAGAGACCTTCCATGGAAGGTGTTTACGGGTTAAAGAAATAAATGTTTATTCTGGTTGTTCAAGCAGAAATTATATAACTCTATGATGAAAAAAAAATTATGGTCAGTTGCGACTTTGAAGAAGTGCTGTTAACATAAAGTTTTTAAATAATATCTTACAAAGGTAGCAAAAAATGAAGAAGCTTCATGTTATGGCCACTGTTTTGTCAACTGTAGCGATCGCAGGTGGGGTGGTTTTTTCCAGCTCTGCTGAAGCGTGTATTTTCAGCGGGAAATACAAAAACTCTGAGTCGGGAAATTCATTAATTTCACTAAATTCTTGGTTAACTAAAATTCTACCTGGTAAGTCTAACCTAGTTATCGGTGGTGTTGCTGGTACTTTAGGTTTAACTGGATTAGGTGCTCTTTATGCTAGCCGTCGTCTTGCTCGCAAAGCAGAAGCTAATGTTGATGCAACTAACGAATCAATGGAAGTGCTAGTAGAAGAACCAGTTGTTCAACAACATCCTGAAGCACCTGGTGGCTACCTCGACTTAGTTGAAGATAAGGTTACCAACACACAGTCAGAAGTTATAGCCGATCGTATAGAAACAGAAACTACACTCCTAAAATAATTTTATGCTCATATCAGCAAAATAATTTTTTCTGCACTTCCAGTCTTGAATAACTGGAAGTTTTTTATTTGGTAACTTCGCCACTGAAAACAGCGATCGTTTGGGGTATAGTTCTTGATGAACTAATATAACTATTTCCCTGACAAATAAGTTGTGTAGACCCTCCACCATCTAACATCATTACTTTAGTTGCACCAAAACTTTTTAAAACTCTGGCAGCATCAGGTTGAGTTGCCTGTTTAGAAGTAAAAATTAAAATTGTTTCATTGAGACGATCGCCATCTCGATCCTGAACTCCAATAAATGTTCTACCCGTTTCTTTATTAATTCCCTTATCTGCATTTTCCTCTAAACCAACAATCAGATTAGGTGCTGTGGATAATTTCAGAGAAGTTGGTTTAAACTTAGTAATTAATGCTTTTTTATCCCAGAGTTCTAACATCAACTTTTCATCGGGAAATTCTATTTCTCCAGCATAACCATCACTAACTATAATCCCATCTGATTTTACTGGAAATGCTAACTCAGTAGAAGATTTTCGATCGTCTCTAAAAAATTGACCATTAGTTATACAAAATAAATATTTATTTTCTGAGAATAAATTAGACCATACTTGTGATATATTTTTACGTTCAAATTGAGGGTCATTACCACCATAAGCTCCTTTGTCACTTCTTAAATCAGTGATGTTTCCGTACATAAAATTAACAGATGCACCTTGACTTAAATTAATCATCTGTACATAATCTAAATCTTTTTGATAGAGAGTTATGCCTGGAGAATTACTGACTACTTCAAAACCAAAAGACAGAGGATTTTGTAGTTTACTGCTGGCTAGTTGTGGATGAAGTAAATTTGTTGCGATCGCCAGGATAATTGTTAAAATTAATCTAGCTAAATTCAGATTATTTTTATTCATTTTTTCTAATGATTTGAGTTGATAGTTACAATAAGCGTAGGTTGGTTTGAGGCAGCGTTAGCGTTCTACCTTTCCCTACAATAATAATTTTAGCTGTGTTTTATATCATGTCCGGTTGAATAGTTATAAATAAGTAGAAGTAGGGGTAATTCATGAATTACCCGTATAGCGTTTCTCAAGTCACTGAAGTACAGTTGTTTTTCTTCTTTTCTATTCTCTGTTTCCCGAATTACTCCTGTACGGGTGGTTCGCGTTTGCGACAGCATTCCGGAGGAAACCACCCCTACTCCCTACTCCCTAAAATAAAAGAATTTTGTACCTCACGCTTCTTGGGAATTGCTATATAAGAAGGAAGAAAAATGAACAAGAAGAGGAGAAAGTTTTTTTATCACACTATTATCCGGACATGATAAGCTGTCAGCGCATTTAAACCATATATCCAATTTTTGGGGGAGGCAACAGCTCATCTGCTCCAGAAGGCAACAAGGAATATACAATTCTTTATGATCTTTAGCTGATTACCAGTAGAATCATCATCGATCGGAATCCCGCACTTCAGCTTGTCTGAGCATTCTAATACCATTTGACTAAATACCTGTCACATTTGAAGAGGGAAAAAGGTTGTCTGAAGCGTTTTGCTGGCGCACAACTGTTATTAACGCGGAGCGACATGTTGGCTCCGCATGACAAACCGAAAAAGGGTAGCTTTGCGGTAGCAAGGGGGTAAGAACAGTTAACAATTAATTGCGAGTAGAAAATTCTAACTCCCTTAGACGACGGCTTCCCTAAAGGTAGCAATCTCCCCTAATTATCTACAGCTACCATCCCATTAATATCTAACACTCCCTTTTGTGAAATTCTTAAAGTGAAATGGTATAAGTATGTCAAGTTGTAAGTTGAGCGATGTATACTAAATCCCTCAAGAACTCCACATCAATTAACAAAAAAACACGCCCCAACCAACCGGGGGTAACCAAGACAAAAAAGAAATCAACGAAACAGGCCACCTGAAGACGGCTTAAATGACTCATTTCTTATAATTGATTACTTGGGCTAAGGCTGAAGACGATTCACAGTTGGAGGCGGGCAAAGTCTGGCGGAACAAAGACGGCCGTTGGTTTGAAAGATTGCCAAATGTTTATGAGCCTAGTGTCAGGTTAAGGAAAATTAAATTTCGGCGATCGCGATTTAGTGGGGCCACCGATAGGTATAAACAGGGAAAGCACGAATACTGGATTGATAAGCAAAACTTATTGATTGAAAAATGACGGCCAGAAATATTAGGCCATTAGCTGAACTTATATATTTGAGTTTGATTTGGTTTGATTTGGTTAGTTTTGAATTAATTCATTAATTGATTTGTGATTTTTATGAGATTACAGTAAATAATTATAAATTGATTTGCAGTATTAATTAAATCATTTAAAGTAAAAATTCACGACTCAAATAGATTGCTGTATCCAGGACAATTTTATCTTTCAAATCCTGATAATTGGTAAAAAATCCTCTAAAGTTGGATTAATGTGAATTGTGGGGTTAGTTTTGTGCAAAAATAAAAAGATTGTTGAAGCTCGTGCGACTTCATCTAGAAGTTACATGAATCAAATTTGTAGGAGATGGTAATACAAGGTTTTAGTATATGAAACTAGGCGATCGTGTTCGCGTTAATACTTCTGTTGTTGTTTATATTCATCCTGAACATAAAGGACAAGCATTTGACATAAAAGGTCTTGAAGGAGAAGTTCTTAATATTGTCAAGGAATGGAATGGCAGACCAGTTAGTGCTAATCTGCCAATTCTTGTCAAATTTACTGGAAAATTTAAAGCTCATCTCAAACAAGAGGAGTTAGAACTAATCCAATAAGATTCATTTCCATTGGGCTTATGGGGCCTTATCCCCATTTCTGCCCCTATTTATAGAACGCAAATTTTAATCATTTTTTGAGTGAAATATTCTGAGGAAAAAAACCAAAATATTAATATCACTCTACATTTTTTTAGTTCTTTTTGGTGTTTCTCTGCTATTGCATAATACCAGTGACAGTTTAGCCAAAAAACAAAAAGAACTCCAAGTTTGGAGTTCTCTGGCTGCTGGTGGCATCAGTATTCACAAAATTCCGGGCGATCATTTCTCAATTATCTCCAGCGAAGCCTTAGCCAAACAACTCAGTTTCTATCTCGGATTTCAAAAATGAACCAATACAATAATGCTGAACAAGTAATATCATGTCCGGTTGAATACTTATAAATAAGCACAGAGGAGTCAGGAGTCAGGAGGAGAAAAAAGAAGAAGAAGAGGAGAAAAAAGAAGAAGAGGAGAAAGTTTTTTATCACTAATTATCCGGACATGATATAAGAAGGAATCGTTCTGGGGTAAGCATTGCGATCGCCAAGCTATTTCCATCATTACAAGGCATGGGGACTTTTACGTTTATTTGCTCGGCTCAAGTTGGTTCCCATGAGGGAACCAACTTAACGAGTGTTGCTCTGAGTCTTTGGGTTTATGGGCAAACCGACTCCGTAACGCAGTTTTCTTTACCCATCCTCTCGGCGGTGATTCCTCCTATTTTCATTGGTCCCATTGCTGGAGTCTATGTCGATCGCTGGAGTCGTCGCCGGACGATGATTGTCAGTGACTTTGGCGCGGGTTGATGTACCTTGCTCGTGGCATGGTTGTACTTGCATGGCAACCTAGAAATTTGGCATATTTGTTTGACCAACGTGCTGCGATCGAGTTTCAGTACATTTCAGGGGCTGGCCTATTCTACTGCAACAACCCTTCTCGTGCCTAAAACCAATCTTGCCCGTGCCAGTGGTATGGTATTTAGTGGACAAGCTATCTCGGATTTAGCCGCTTTGCCCCGTTTAAGATATCTGGAGGATGAATTACCCGATGCATAGACAATATAGAACTTATAGCAATTCACTTTAAGGATGTCACAAATAGTTTCGCTCCTTCAAATGTCAAATAATTGCCTGAAACTATTGTCTCCTCAAAGTTTTTAGCCGCTCAAATTTAACTTCTGACTGTAGTGAAGTGTGTATTACATTCTGTTTGCGTAGCATTTCCGGAGTCAAGGAGACCGACCAATTACACACTCGCTTCTGAGTTCTGAGTTCTGACTTCCGTGAAACGGTATTACCAATCTAAGTCTATGGATAGATTAATAGTCATTTTTTCTTCTCCAGGAGGAACTGCTGTAATACAAGCACAAATAGTTTCACCATTCTCTAGTTCGACTTCACAGGCGTGACAAGATCCCATTAAACAACCAGTAGGAATAGTCACACCTGCACGTTCTGCTACTTCTAAAAGAGGTTCTCCCACCTCTGCATCAACAGTAATATGATCTGGTAAAAAACATATTTTCATCGGCTTTTTTTAATCAATGATTTCTGAATGAATTATTAATGATAATCTGCTTTAAATTGACAAATTTTAACTCAAAATTTGTTTTAAGTCTAAATGATGATTAACTTGATCTGTGACAGCATCTAAAATAACTTCTCGTTGTTCTCGATAGTTAGCAACACCCGTGGGCAAATCTTCTAGACCCCGTTTTTGACGCAAAAGATTTAACCAAGCGCGACGCCAAGGACCATTATCAAAAATTCCATGTAAATAGTTACCCCAAACTGATTGATGACTATTAATAAAACCTAAATCATTATCATTAAATAAAGGCTTAACTACATCTGCTTTTGTTAATTTTGTTCTGCCTTGGTGAATTTCATAACCTATTATTGGTAGACCATCTAGAGGATAATGAGCAACTACTTGCCGCTGACGGGCAATTTTTCCAGGAGCAATTAAAGTTTTTAATGGTAATAGTCCTAATCCTTCATATTCTCCTCTTTCTCCTTCTAAGCCTTGAGAATCTATTAAAATTTCGCCCAGCATTTGAAAACCACCGCAAATTCCCATCACGGTGCCACCTGCAGCTTGGTAATTTTTAATAGCCTCTGCCATACCACTATTTTTTAATACTAATAAATCGCTAATAGTAGTTTTAGAACCGGGAATAATTACAGCGTCAGGATAACCTAAATGCTCGTTAGGACTAATATATTTTATTGTCACACTCGACTCTGCATCTAAAGGATCGAAATCTGTAAAATTAGAAATTCTAGGTAAGCGAATAACAACAATTGTAATATCTGTTGGAGATTTTGAATAACGTTGTTCTAAAAGACTCATAGAATCTTCTGCGGGAAAAGCTTCATTAATCCAAGGAATAACACCTATTACAGGAATATTAGTCCGCTTTTCTAACCATTTAATTCCTGAATCTAGTAGCGATCGCTGTCCTCTAAATTTATTAATTACTATTCCTTTAATTAAGTGTCTTTCTATTGACTCTAATAACTCTAAAGTGCCTATGATATGAGCAAAGGCACCTCCTCTATCAATATCAACCACTAAAATTGTAGCTGCATTCAAATATTTAGCCACCCGCATATTGGTTAAATCTCGATGCTTAAGATTTATTTCTGCTGGACTACCAGCTCCTTCACAAACTATCACATCAAATTCTTGGGATAAAAGTTCTAAAGACTCTGTAATAACTTGCCAACCAAGATCGAAATATTGTTCATAATAATCTGCAGCTCCCACTTTACCTACTGCTTTTCCCTTCATAATCACTTGGGAAGTCATATCCCCTTGGGGCTTGAGTAAAATTGGATTCATTTCTACTGCGGGTGTTACTCCTGCTGCCCATGCTTGTACAGCTTGAGCATAACCTATTTCTCCACCAGTGGATGTAACATAAGAATTCAAAGACATATTTTGTCCTTTGAAAGGAGTCACTCTCCAACCCCGTCGCGATAAAATTCTACAGATAGCTGCAGCGAGCAGAGATTTTCCTGCATGGGAGGTAGTTCCTACTACCATAATTGCTTTCATAGATTTTTTTAATGTCTTTGATTTTTAATGAATTTAGATCGGTCTACCCAATTGAATTTGCAGCCAATATTATCTACTGTTTACTTATCTCTTATCTCAAAGAGGAAAATAAAATCGCAACCAACGATTAATTAGATTATAAAAGCGATCGCCTACTGAAGCATCAGACCACCTCCCTTGAGCAATATATTTCTCGACTAACTGGCGACCCAGGGGTGTGAGACGAAAGCTATCTGTAATTCCTTGTCCATCTACTTCTCGCCGCAGTACACCAACTTGGATCAACCATAAAAGATAATTTTCTGCAGCTAACTCAGATAGATGCGATCGCGTATATCCATTATTCAAGCCTGCTTCAGAAGCTATGGACTTTAGTCCAACGCTTTGAGAACCCATAGTAGCAAACAGGTCTATACTAAACGGACTACAACAGAGTGCTTTATCTGCCCTTTCGACTGTGCGAAAGGAATATACAATTGCTGTTAAGTCTTGAGATTCAACAGAGGCCATATTTGTTTGACATTTATTATATATTTATTATTTTAGCATCAACTATTACCATATATATGATATTTTTTATGTGATTTTAAATACAAAATATTATTACATTAAAGTAAGCAACCATTGGTAAACTTTAAATTTTCCAATTAATTGGCCGAAACTATAAAGCTAGAAAGCTAGTGGTAGAAACTCTATTCAACATTGTCGAACATATTTAAAGTAAATAGACAGTTCTCAAAAGCACAAAATATCTTAAAATAATAAAAAGAATACAAAACCATGCTCTTAACATAAACCTCAAGGAGGAAACAAATCTATGCCATTATCTGTTGGCACTAAAGCGCCGGAATTCACTGCAAAAGACACTAACGGCAATACCGTTTCCTTATCCGATTTTGCTGGTAAAACCGTAGTTATGTATTTTTATCCCAAAGATGATACTCCAGGTTGCACAAAAGAAGCTCAAAGCTTCCGAGACAACTACGCTGAATATCAAGGCAAAGATATGGTTGTTCTTGGTGTAAGCATGGATGATGAAGCTTCCCACCAAGCTTTCACTGAGAAATATGGTCTGCCATTCCAGTTATTGGCAGATGTGGATGGTGCTATCACAAAAGCTTACGATGTTGATGGTGGTGGATATCCTAAGCGCGTTACCTATGTTATTGACACTGAAGGTGAAATTTCTTACGTCGATCAGAAAGTGAAAACGGATAGCCACGCTAAAGATATTTTAGCAGTAATTGGCACAAAATAACTAGGTTTTGCCGATCGTCAGCACCTAAAATGTTTTGGTGAAAATCATTCTATTTTCACGAATCACCTGTAGAGAAGTCTACAGGTGTATTTATCTTTATTCCTTAGTGGGTTTAATATCCCATCGACTCCCTGAACAGTCCTACTGACTACTTCTTCAATGTATTGAAACCCACTTTAGCTTATCAAAGCAAAGTATAAATTTTCTCTTTTTCAGTCGTTCATAACTAATATAAGTAAATCAGATTTAGGACTTGTGTCAAAATAACCATTACAGTTTTTTTCTGGAAGCTAGATTTTACAATTCATTTCAGATAAAATTTGTACAACTTATTTTGATATGGCTCCTTAGTATAAATTTTGAGTTGTAGTTAATTACATCCCGAATAGATAAAAACTATGAGTACAGATATTCTCACCTATATCGGTCCTACAGAATTTCTTGTCAATCAATCAACTGTAATTACGGGTAAATTTAATCCCCAAGAAATCGACAGAATTTCCCTAATGGCTGAAGGTAAATATCCTTTAAATATCACCCAAAATAACACTTTAGGATTATGGCACGCAATTTTAGAAACAGGATTTAATGCCCCAGGAAATCGTTGGTTACAACTGATAGGAACACAGGATATAAAAAATGATGCTGTAGTTAGTCAACAAACTATTAACATTACAGTTAAAACTGAACCCAATGTTTATCCATTCTTAACATTGATTACTCTGAAAGATACTCTGTTTCAAGAAATAGTAGGAGACCCTGCTAATTTAACTGATGAACAAAAGACAGATATATCAGTAGGTGAAATTTATCAACTCAATAACTATAAACTAGTAGATAACTATCTGCAAGTAGAGCTAACAAAACCTATCCCACCCATTGGCAAATTTGGTTATTTTAATCCTCAGCAAATACAACTAACTAAAGGAGCGAAAATTCTCTACTTCAATCGCTCTGACTTAGCTGAAGCACCCCCCGTTCTAGCCTTGTTGTGGGTAATAGAAAGAACTCAAATAAAAACCAAACCAGAACCTTATACTCAACTTGCTCATAATCAACAGTTTGAACTCACTCCAGGAGAAACCTATCCTCTTCGAGGCTATGCTAAGGTAGAAGGTCATTTCCGAGTATCTTTAACTCAACCTATACCAGGTTTTGGTGATACAGGGTTTATTCAACCAGAGCAAGTACAAATTCTCAGACAAGGAGAAATAGTACCATATAGTCAGACAGCGATCGCTCTAAAAATTCTCAACAATACCATTCTCAAAAAACAACCAACTGATGAAGTATATCTCAAACCACAAGAAAAACTAATTCTGCAAAAAGGAATGGTTTACGGTGTATCTAGCTACACATATCAAAATAGCCACATGAAAGTGGTACTCACAGAAAACCTGCCTGAACTTGGGAATGTGGGGTATCTATATCCTGATTTTGTGCAACTAACCGAAAGTAGTCAAACTTTTGCTACTGCTGCAGCTCTCACGTTTTTAGGCCCGACAGAAGTTTTAGTGGATCGACGAACACTTCTCAGAGGTACTTATGACCCTAGTCAAGGAAAAACAGTTACTGTTACCGCTGAAGATAAATATCCACTGCAAGTGACTTTGAATTCAGCATCAGGTACTTGGGAGGTATTATTAAGTCAAGGCTTTAATACTACAGGAACTCGTTGGTTACGTTTAAAAACTATTGATAGTAGGGGAAATGTTACTGACAGCAAAGTCGTAAATATTTATGTTAGTAGCGAGCCAATATCAGCAGGGGAAGATATAAAACTGAGGACGATCGCGGAAACTATTTTTAAAGTTTCCCCTACAGATGCTATCAACTTGAATGATCGACAAAAAGTTACTGTTAAAAAAGGGGAAACCTTCACTGTTGAGAAATATGGATTAGTTGATGGGTATTTGAAAGTGGTTTTGGATCGAACACTCGCGCCAGTAGGAAATTTTGGCTATTTTTATGAGCCTCATGTAGAAATGACAAAAGGTTTAAAGCCTTTAATTTTTGATTTAGTAGATGTTTCAGGTACTTATATCAGTGCTAAGATGCTGGTAGTTCAGAAAACTTTGATGAAAGGTAGTCCAGAAGATTCATCGCAACTTTTGGATAATCAAAAAGTAGAGTTATCTTTAGGCGAAACTTTAGATATCACTGGTTACGCTTCTACGAAAGGACATTTTCGCGTGACTCTACTTGAATCTATTCCAGGTTTTGGCAATGTGGGATATATCTATTGGCAGCACGTTCAAATTAAGAAACAAGGTGAGGAAATACTTTACGATCCCAATGCTATTACAATGACAGTGCGAGAAACTAGTGTGATTAAGAAACGACCATTGTTTTCATTTTTGTTGGGTAAGTCAGAGAGGGTGACATTGCCTTTGGGTCGGGTTTATGGAATAAATAGTTATGCTATTGAAGGAAATCATGTCAAAGTTGCTTTAACTGAGCAACTGCCAGATTTTGGCAACACTGGTTATGTTTATCCTAACTACTTTTTATTTCAACGGGGGTCTAAACCATTTAACCCCATTAATAATAAAATAGAGCTGAATGTACCCTATTTTTCTCAACGAGATAATCCTCGCTTTTATTGGTCTACTTGTAATGTAACATCGATCGCGATGGTGTTTGCTTATTATGGAGTGCGAGCTTATTGGGGCGGTCAGTTAGAGGATGAGTTATTGGGATGGTGTTTTAATAATTATGGTCAGGGATCGGAAACAGACCACAGTGTGCTATCCGCTTTAATTCGTGCTTATGGTTTTGAAACTAGTTTTAGCACTACTCGCCAGTGGTCTGATATCAATAATGAGTTGAATAACCGTCGCCCAGTAGTTGTAGCAGGAGATTTTACTGCCAGTGGTCATATTTTGACGGCGATCGGATATACCTACAGCGGTTACATTGTCAACGATCCATGGGGAAATGCATTGACTGGCTATTCTGATACTGAAGGTAGTCGGTTAATTTATCCCTACAATTATATGGATCGAGTTGCTGGCCCTGATGGAGGTGTTTGGGCGCATTTTATTCGCAAAAAGTAGGGGTGTGTTACCGTGACTCGTAATGCACTATCAATAAATCATTCGGCTCGCAATTAGATGGTGCGTTATATCATGTCCGGTTGAATAGTTATAAATAAAGACAGAGGAGTCACCGAGTCACCGAGTCACCGAGTCACCGAGTCACCGAGTCAGAAGGGAAGAAAAAGAAGGAAAAATAGGAAAAAGAGAAAAAGAGGAGAAAGTTTTTTCATCACTAATTATCCGGACATGATATTACAGTTTCGCCTAACGCCGCACCCTACTGGAGTACTGACACTTCATCTAAATCATCAAGATTCGTCAATAAGTACCTTTGAAACCCTGATCCCAAGTTTTAATGTGCTTGTCACCCCGCGAGCACAATATTATACTTTATGGCAACTCAAGATTTCCACCGACTCCACCAATCTTCCAAAAGAGTATACAAAACAGGCACAACAATCAAACTCAACAAAGTAGAAGTAATCAACCCTCCAATAATCGCCACAGCCAAAGGTTGCCTTAACTCAGCTCCAGCCCCCAAACCCAAAGCGATCGGCAACATCCCCAAAATAGTCGAACTCGTAGTCATCATAATTGGTCGCAGTCGCACTACCCCAGTCTGCAAAATAGCTTCCCTCCGGTCTAACCCAGACTGACGCAGTTGATTAACATAATCCATCAACAACAAAGCATTCTTATCCAGCAAACCCAAAAGAAAAATCAAGCCCAACAGAGAAATAACCCCAAAATCACTCTGAGAAACCAACAACCCCAACATCGCCCCAATAATTGAAAGAGGCAAACACAAACCCACAACCAAAGGCTCCAAAAATCTACCAAAAAGTAACATCAGCACCGTCAACATACAAATAACAGACAGACCTAACGTCACAGAAAAACTACCAAATACCTCTCCCACTAACACGGTATCTCCACCCAAATCTAACCTCACATCAGGAGGTAAAATTGGGTGAGCCACTTCTGTTGCTAAATCAATTGCATTCCCCAACCCCAACCCATCAGCAAGATTCGCCGTAATATAAACAACTGGCTCTCCCCCACGACGGTCTATTTCTAAAAGATTATCAACATTATTAAACTCAGGCGTTACTGCCACATCTACAAACCCTGGCAGTTTTTCCATCCGAGTTTTAATTTCTGTAGCAGTATTGTAGAGAGTTTCCCGATTATCTCCCAATAGCATCACCTCAAAAGGTTTTTCCGCACCAGTATCAACAAAAGGAATATCCTCAACACTAACAGTAACATTTTGCAACTCAGATAAACCAATCCGAACTTGCTCTTGCACCTCTGCAGTAGTTAGCGATCGCTCATCTTGAAGTTTCACATATATCTTGCCTTGATTTGGCTCACCCCGAAACCCGGCAATACTAAAAACCGATTCCACCTCCGGGGAAGATAAAACAACTTTCTCAATTTGTTGCGCGACTCTACGAGATTTTCTTAACAAAATTCTAGTGGGAGATTTTGCCAAATCACCAATCCAATTAAACGCACCTGCACCAAAAAAAGAGTTAGTAGTCGAAGACTCAGTTTCAGAAAATTGTCTACTTTTTTCTGGTTGTCGAGAATTTTCCCGCTCCCCAACAAAATTAGGCAAAGGATAACTGTAATTAATATTAAATTCTCCTCGGTCTAGTTGTGGTATTAACCCTTTAGGAATTACAGGAATCATCGCCACACCAACAACAAAACTCAGTAAAGCGATCGCCATAACCGCTTTGCGATGGTCGAGCGACCAGTTAAGCAACTTTTGATATTCATTTAATAAAGCTCTCTCCCACTTCTGAGATTGCTTCGATACTGACTTTCGACTAATCTTCTTAGTCTTCAACCACCAAACCGCCAAAACTGGAGACAAAGTGCGAGCAAGCAACAAAGAAATTAATACCGCTGCCGAAACAGTTAAACCAAAAGGCTGAAAAAATTGACCAAGAGTATCACCCATAAAAGCAACAGGCAGAAATACTGCGGCAATTGTGCAAGTAGAAGCAACAACAGTTAAACCTATTTCATCAGTGCCAGAAATAGCAGCTTGTTTCGGAGTTTTGCCAGCCTCAAGATGTCTATAAATATTCTCCACATCCACAATTGCATCATCAACAATAATTCCAACTACTATTGCCAGAGCTAACAGAGTAATAGTCTCTAAGTTAAATCCAAATATCGCCATCACAATACAACTTCCTAACAAGGAAATAGGAATTGCCAAAGCGGTAATCATTGTCGCCGAAAAATCTCGTAAAAACAGAAAAATTACTCCAACTGCCAGAATAATTGCCAAGAGTAAGGCATCAATAGTAGCTTGAGTAGCTTCCTGAATATATTCTGCCTGAGTTTCTGCTAATATCAATTGGACTTCAGCTAACTCAGTCTGCAGTTTTTCGACAGTCGCTTCTACCCGACTAACCACTTCTAAAGTATTAGCATCAGCTTGTTTAATTATTTGGAAAGCTAAAGAATTCTCACCGTTGAAACTGACTAAAGTTGGGGGAGTTGTAGTAAGTAATGTATCAGTATCTATGTTTGTTGGGGAAGCATCACCAAACAGATTGACTTTTAAAATTCCTGGTAATTTGGTAATAGTAGGAATAATTTTATTTTGGGCAATATTAGTTAATTCTTTTAGGGTTTTGCTGTCACTGTTAATCGTGTAACTAATAGTTGCCGACTCGTTTAAATTCAGACTGATTAGTTGTAAATTAGTATCTGGTGGCAGAGTAACTTGTTGAAGTGCTGCCTCAACATCCTTAGTTGCTGATTCTAAGTTACTGAGAGTAGTAAAAGCCATATTAATCACTGCTTGCCCTGGATAGGTTGACGAGCGAAGTTCATAAAGCCCTTTAGTTTCCAGAGTTTTAACAGCTTTTTCAATGGGAGCGGTAAGTTGTGTTTCTGTCTCTATTGCATTATCAAAAGGGGCTTTTGCCTGTACCACTATTACCGGAAAAGCGACTTCGGGAAATAAGGCATATTTGAGGCTACTAAAGGCAAATAGCCCCGCTACAGTTATAGCTAGCCAAAAACAAACCGTTAACCAAGGTTTAGCGATCGCCCACCGAGAAATATTAAAGCGCTGTCGCAGATTTTTTCCTAGAGGCTGTCTCATCAATATTAATAACTATAATCATAATATTACGCTAGGAGTTGAATTATACCATTTTCCACAAGAATACCAACGAAGGGATTTTACAGGGTATATTAAGAAGTTTTTGCTTGTTTTAATCTGAGAATAAACTTTGAGGTCGGGAGCATTCTGAAGTCTGTAAACATACCAATTCTTGACATCATAAATCTACTTTTAAAATGCGATTCGGCATCACATTTTTTTCAATAAATACTACTATTACTGGCTACTTCAAATATTAAATAATTATCATCGTATTTAATATAGCAATTCTCGACGTAGTTCTATAGAAAATATCTTACAGCAGATTCGGTGGTTAATGACCTGCAGCGAACGGGGTGAATCTGTTTCACCTGTTGCCTCACAGGAGTGCGCGTTCCCTCTCTTGGTCGGCTACCAGGTGCGTCTGTCGCCGACGCGGGTTCCGACCGCTTGCGTCTGTCGCCGACGCGGGGTCGCACCGCTACTGCCAAACTTTCCACACTTCCCACTCCCTAAAACCACAAATATATTTACTTCATAAAGTTGGAAACTTCTGTAACAAGCGGTAGTCAAAAAAATCAAAGTTTTAAATTGTGTTTATAAACTTAATCAAATCATGTTATTTTATCAAATTGGTGTAAAATAATATGATTTGATAAATTCTTCAATTATTAAGTAATTACTAGGAATTTTGGGTTTTTGATATTTTATTAAGTAGTCACTCCTGTAGGGTGGGTTAGGTGGCAAATTAATTGTGAGGAGCAACTAATAAATTTCAATTTGCACCGTAACCCACCATTCATAAATTTTTCACTTATGGGATTTTTTATACTAATATGTCAGTCCAGTATCTTTCATTCTTTTGACCTCAAAAAAAACGGCGTTGTGGCGATGATAAAATCTTCTATTTTATAGTGGAGCGACCACTCTTATTTTTGTTTATAGGTGTTTTTATCTCCCTACACTCTCCACACTCCTGCATCTTTTTTTTACCGAATAATTAAGGCTTTAAACCTATCCTTTAAAGGGGAAACAAGAATTTTTTTCCTTTTAGTCAATCCTCTTCTTTTCTAGGAGAGCTAATAATTAATAATTAATAATTAATTGTTGAAGCATTATTTTAACATCGTCACTCCAGTAGGCTGTGGGTTATTTTTAGTGTTTTTTTACCACATTCCATACTCTCCTACCCAAGAATATGTACCAAAACCAAAGCCTGGAGCGCAGCGTGGCAGTCAAGATGTGGTATTACATATTAGCTCTTTTTTTTTCCACCAAATACCTACCACCTGAAATTTAACACCTTAAAAACTATTTTATCTCTATCAATTCCTCTGCACACAACTCTCCCACCTCAGTTAATTTTTCTGGTGTTTCCTCCTTTGCAGCTTTTGCCAGTAGTTCCTGAAATTTTTCTAAGGTATATTTAGATTGAAACTGAGTCAGTGTACAATTACATAATATTTCAGCTTGGTCTGTAGACAATCCTTCTGTAACAGCATTAATTTTACAACTTGCCTGATAAGCATCAACAAAATCTGGAGGATATTTGTTTTCAGACAGCAAATTAGGAGTTTTACTTTTTGCCTCACTCACAAACAAACTACAGTAAACCACAATGGAAAAAGTCAGTAAAAATGCAGTAATTAGAGATTGTTGGCGGAAGCTAGTCTTCATCAAGTAATTAATCCTTTTTTAGAGTGATATTTATCTATATATTCTGAGATTACACTAGTAGTAAACAGACCCTATTTAATCTAACACAAGTTAAATATTCAAGCTAGTTAGATAAAATATTTGTCTGTAGTTTAAGCTAAAGTTAATTTAGTATAAAAATATCTCGTATAAATTTGTACTAAATTTGACTGTATTAATATCCTCGTAATAATATCATTACTATCTCTACAAAAATTACTGTTTAGTTTCAGTAATTTAGCAAAAATAAAAACTAAGGATTGACAATTAAATAAAGTCCAGAACTTTTTTGATAAGTCACATGATAGTTAGCTTAGGCAATTCACTCAGATTTTAGCCTATTAGCTTTGATTGGTAGCAATTTCAAAATATCTCAATCTCCTTAAGTTTTATCTTTGGCTACTTTAGAAAATATCTCAATCTCCTTAAGTTTTATATTCGGCTATTTTAGAAAATATCTCAATCTCCTTAAGTTTTATATTCGGGTACTTTAGAAAATATCTCAATCTCCTCAAGTTTTATATTCGGCTATTTTAGAAAATTTTATCCTGATAACCGAGCCGATAAAAATAGGTTCTAGATTTTATTAATTCTCTATAAAATCTATACAGCAAAAGCTAGAATAATAACTAAGCAGTTACTTTTTTTATCTCTTGAGTGCAACGTCAAACAATAAATATACTTCGCCTAACAAGAGTAGAAAAATCCGGCTTAGAAAGTTCGGTTGTACTGACTAGAGTAGCTAGAATATCTTTTGTTAATATGTAACTAATATCAAACAACTCTACTCATATTAAGTTAAGTAAATATTATGAATCATCTTCCCGGTAATTCTTCTGAATCTCTTGCTAACGAATCAAATAGTACCAACCTATTATGGCAATATGTTCAATCTCTGAACCAAGAAACTGTTTCTCAACTTTCCAAACCAGACCCAGAAGTTGCTCAAATTATGGAACAAAATTTGAAGGGAATGTTAGGACATTTACCACCAGAAAATTTTGATTTTGTAATTACTACTAGTCGTGAAAATCTTGGTCAACTTCTAGCTGCTGCTATGATGAGTGGCTACTTTTTAAACAAAGCTAGACAAAGAATGGAACTGGAAAAGTCTTTTCATTCCTAAAATCAGGGTGAAGCTAATTTGATATTATATGATGTAGTGTGAGTGCTTAATAACCTTTCTTATTGTAGTGGTGATTTTTGCTAATTTTCAGGTGTAGCATTAATACATGATAAATTATATACAGCAGATTGTAGGTTAATGACCTGCAGCTAACGGGGTGGTGTCGCCTACTACTAAACAGACCACACTCCCCACTCCCTAAAACCATAACTAGAAGTACTTCATCAAGTTGGAAACTGCTGTAATTAATATATAATCCTTCCGATAAATTTAAATCTCAATTAAAACAGAATTATCAAATAGAGAAAATCAACCATCGACTAAAGCTGTATTAATTAGAGACAAAATAACTTAATATATAAATATATTTGCTCAATAAATCACAGAAGTCTACATTTATTAATCCACAAAGCTAAAACATATAAATTCATTAATCATTTGAAAATTATAGCAGTGGACAGTTTGGTATTTGATATTAAAAAATCAGCCAAGCTAATACAAGCAATATTTTTCTCTGAGCTGATAGCCCTGGGCCGAGGTGCTAATTGATATATATAGTAAAATAAAAAAAATAAAATTTATCTCTTGAAAATACTTAAAAATATCATTGTTCATTGAAAAAAAATATTATGAATCAATCAAAAGTTAACAAGCATCTAGAAATAGCGAAAAAACCTAATGGCAATAACTCATACAATAAAATTATCCCTATTCCCAGCAACTTAAAAACAGAAGCTTTAAGAAAAAATTTAGAAAAACACTCAAATACTCGCCAACTAATTATCCTACAAGATTTTCCTGACCCAGATGCTCTTTCGG
Source organism: Microcoleaceae cyanobacterium (assembly GCA_049647275.1). GTDB lineage: Bacteria > Cyanobacteriota > Cyanobacteriia > Cyanobacteriales > Microcoleaceae > JASJEE01. The sequence goes on along the minus strand of JBARXI010000351.1, from coordinate 1,397 downwards.
GTGCTTGGGCTTATAAATTAATTGCCCAACAACACGAGATTCTGTGCGATATTGTCTATGCAGGTACTCTCAGTCATCAAGAAAACATTGCACTGGTCAAATTAACCAATTTACCACTACAACGATGGACGGTTGAAACTGCTAAAAAAAAGGATTTATCCCTATATCAGGGCTGTATTTTTATTGATAATCAAGGCACTACCAGTCAACTAACCTCACTCGTGCGCCCCATTATACCTGTAACTGCAATTATTGACCACCATAGTCTACAAGAAGATTTAAAACCAGAATTTGTAGATATTCGGACTTCAGTCAAAGCCACAGCCACCATCTTAACTCAATATATTCAAGCAGGATTACTAGAATTTGATAGCAATACTACCGAACATATAAAATGTGCTACAGCTCTGATGCACGGTTTAAGGTCTGACACAAATCAGTTATTACAGGCAACAGATGAAGATTTTCTCGCAGCAGCATATTTAAGTCGTTTTTATGATTCTTCTTTGTTAGATGCTGTGTTGCAGTCTTCTCGTTCTAAACGTGTTATGGATATTATTGAAAGAGCATTATCTCATCGTTCTATAGACAATAATTTCTCTATATCTGGTGTTGGTTTTCTTCGTGCTGTAGATCGAGATGCTATTCCTCAAGCTGCTGACTTTTTACTCACCGAAGAAAATGTTCATACTGCTGTTGTTTACGGAATAGTTCACGATCAAGAAGAGGATCTAGAAGTAGTTATTGGCTCTCTGCGAACTAATAAAATTACTTTAGACCCAGATGAATTTATTAAAGAAGCTTTTGGAATGGATGCTCAAGGGCGGTTTTTTGGTGGAGGGCGCTCCCAAGCAGGAGGTTTTGAAATTCCTATCGGTTTTCTTTCTGGTTTTAATGATAACAGCGAATATGCTCAAAAAAAGTGGGATGTTTTTAATGCTCAAGTTAAGCAAAAGCTTTTGAAATTGGTTAATCCTAAGTAAACAATAAATCAAATAAATATGTTTTACATTCATATTTATTTATAGATAATATTCATTCCCAGACAAATTCTCATTATGTGAAGCTTAAAAAAAATTTTTATCGGGAAGAAGAAATTGTCTGAGGGAAAAAACTATGATAGGATAAATATAGTGGGGGTTGTTCGCAGGTACGCATGACTTTTTATTCAACAAAAGAAAAGCTCTTGATTCTATCCACCTAAGAGAAAAAAGGCGATCGCCATCGGATGACGAAGCAATATCGGAGTAGGGACAGAAAACCACAAAATCTTTCATTTTGTGAAGCTCAAAAAAATTTTTATCGGGAAGAAGAAATTGTCTGAGGGAAAAAACTATGATAGGATAAATATAGTGGGGGTTGTTCGCAGGTACGCATGACTTTTTATTCAACAAAGA
>JBARXI010000350.1:0-6255 GCA_049647275.1 Microcoleaceae cyanobacterium | reverse complement strand
CCAATATCCGTTCTTTTCTTTCCACTGCTTCTAAGCATGGTCTTAATCTCCTGGAAGTTATTATTCAGACACTACTTGGTAATGTCTCTGTTTTTCTTGACTTGATTACTACTAGCTAGGCAGTTACCTTATTTCTGGTATATATAGGAATTACGCAACAACTCTGTCTATAGGGTACAATTAAATATTTTACCGAATAATTAAGGTTGAAAGCCTCTTCCTTAAAGGAGAGAAAGCGGTCGTTTAGCTAGGGCAAAACTACGTTAACGGCTATCGCCGACATGTTTGCGGAGCATTCCGTAGGAAAAAGCAAAGCGAACCGTAGGGTGGGATGGCGTTTTGCTACGCAACATGTAAAGCGGAGCGGCTCTGTAAGAGCGGGTCTCCTCGATGGATGTCCAATCGACCAAGAGAAGAAAAAATTTTCCGTTTAGTCAATCCAATCCGTTTCAAGGAGAGGTAATTATTAATTATTAATTATTAATTATTAATTGTTGAAGTAAGTCCTGATATATTTTTGCAGTTTGATAAATCCTGTGTGGATAGCTATAGAAAGTTAAAGTATTAAAATTGCCGTCCTATTTTACTATTCTTTGAATAATGGCAGGTACTTGACCTTAGCCCATGCAGCAATAACATTACCTAGCCATTTAGTTTTGTCATAAGATTGATAGGAAAGGATATTATACTCTTGATTTGCTGTTTTGATTAATAAGCCCCATGATGAAAATTTATTTCCTTGAAAACCGCTAGTTTTGACTTGTTGTACATATTTGATTTTTGACCGCCTAATTTCTTGTATTTCATTTTTTAAAATACCTATATTTTTGGTAAAAATTAAGCAATTGAATCTGAAGTCAAAACTTAATTTTCCTAGGAAAAAATAGATAATTATATAGGCTTGATTGAAAATTTTAGCAGCAAAAAAATATAAAACTAAAGGAATGAAGAAAAAGAGAAAAGTTAAAATACTGATTAAATAATCTTGAGTCAGGATAAATGAAGTTATCAGCAATGTAGCAATAAAAACGCAGAATAGTATCCAGAGCAAAAAGCAGATAATTGAGAATATAAGTAAGTATTTCATACCATTTGGACGGTAAACTAATAGGAGGTCGCTATTAGGCGAATAAAAGATTTTGAATCCTTTCGGAGGTGGAATAATTGGTAACATGAAAACACCAAAGATAATAAGGGAAGTAAGTAAAAAGTAAGAGCAGTTGATGATTTATTTATCATAGTTTATTTACTTTCAGTTTTTCAAGTGAAAATTATCTATTAGACATCTCCAGAAAAGGTGATAAAACCTTTACGCCACCATTCCCAAATCGGTGTTTTTGCAGAGGTCTATTTATTACCTTCTTCCTTATTCCTGATTTTAATAATTTATCTGGAGTAATAGGCAAATCTTGAAGATGTTTATCTGTGGCATGATAAACAGCATTAGCGATCGCTGCTGCTACTACTCCTACTCCTACTCCTACTCCTACTACAGAAAGTTTCCCAATACCCTTAGTTCCCAAAGCATTAATATAGGGGTCTTCAAAGAATGTTTGGCATCTTCCTGTTTTTGCTGCGGGTTTGATGCTGTATCACTAACCGCTTCAATATTTTCTAAACCCTGACGACTGAGAATTTCTTGATAACTTTCCCCAACGGTAGGATGAGTTTGCAGTAATAATTTCCCTGACTCAAAAATTATCTCCTCCGGTTTTATATCATGTCCGAATAATTAGTGATAAAAAAATTTTGCCCTCCTCTTCCCTTCTGACTCGGTGACTCCTCCCTCGTTATTTATAACTATTCAACCGGACATGATATTACCTGAAAAAGCGGTGAGTCAGAATCATAAATTGCCAATTGATAAATATTTTCTAATTACAACTCTTTAACTGAGTCAATAACAAAACTATTTCATCAATAGCACTTCTCAAGTTTTTGGTTTCTAATTCAGACTGATTGACAATAATACTAAATACTAAAGGCTCAAAATTAGCAGGCTGAATATATCCAGCTAAACCAGAAACACCACTAATTGTTCCTGTTTTTGCTTGTACATTTCCCTCGGCAAAACTATTTCTAAAACGACGACTTAATGTGCCACTTGCACCAGCTACAGGCAAAGAATTTCTATAAATATTTGCCAAAGGAGAATTAGCCATTATTCTCAGAGTTTGTACTAAAGCTTCCGGACTAACTAAATTATGACGAGACAAACCAGAGCCATCATTTAATACAAAACTATTGGGAGTAACTCCTAATCTAGTTAAAATTACTTTTACCTCCTCCAAACCTTTTGCTAAAGTCTCATTATTAGATTTTTTCTTAGGAACTAATCTACTCCTAACTCCCATTTGACGTAACAAAGCTTCTGCATAAACGTTATTACTTTTTCTATTCACTTCCTCTATTAATTCCGCTAATGTTGGAGACTCGACAAAAGCTAATTCAGTCAAATTGATATTAGAGGTAATCTCTGACTTTTTTACTATTTGAGAAACCTTAATTCCTGCCGTTACTAAAACCTCACGAAATTTATTTAAAAAATTATCCACAGGTGCCACAACTGCCACATAAACAGGTTCCGATGCCGAGCCAAGTCGTAGTTTTCCAGATATCCGAATTATTGGCTGAACAAAATCTCGCCCTACTTCAACAAATTCTTTTTCATTCTTCCCTACAGTCACCGAATTATTTTCAATTTGCCATTTTCGACCTTCAGCAGGATTAACAAAAGTAACTTGTAAAGGTTGACCTAAACCTTGAGGCGATAAAACTAAATCTATAGAATTTTGATTCAGAATTAAACTATTAATTGGTGCCCCATAACCAGCCTGAACATCTTCCCATTCCCAATTAGGATTAACTCCTGTTCCCTGAAAATAACTATCATCAGCAATTAATTGATTAATACTTTCTATTCCTTGTTGTTTTAATTGTTGAGCCAAATTTTTCAGTTGAGTATCTGTTAAACTAGGGTCGCCTCTACCCACAACATATATATTGCCATTACCATCACTATAGACAGAAGTTCTAATTCTAAATTGAGGGCTAAGTTTTTGTAATGCTGCTGCAGTTGTTAATAGTTTAGCTGTAGAAGCAGGAATAAAATAATATTCAGCATCTCGGCTGTAAACTGTGGTTTTTTCGGATAAAGTTTCGACTAAAATTCCCCACCGAGAACGATTAAAAATTGGGCGGTTAATTACAGTATCAATCTCATTACTTAATTCAGACGGACAAATTTTTCTAGCAGTTTCCTGACTAAGTGCTATTGATGGGCTGAGAAATATCATAAGAAAAGTAATGGAAATTTGTTTGAAGGAAAGTTTAAACATTTGCTATTGAGTAATATATAGAGGGTTAATTCAGTTATCAGTTAGCCTCCTATCGGAGGAACTGCGTTAACAGTTATCAGTTATCAGTTAGCCTCCTGTCGGAGGAACTGCGTTAACAGTTATCAGTACCTCCTGCAATAGGGAGGCTTTAAATGTATAATTTTATTTTTTATCCTCTTAAAGGGGAGGCTTTAAACCAAAATTTTCGGTAAGAGAAAATGTAATTAGACTCTATTAACCAAGGAAACTCTACCTATAGTCGGGTGCATTGCCACGCACCTTATAATACAGCTAAGGCATAACGCCCGGATTTTGCTTAAGTCCTGTGAATAACAGAAGTCAAATTTGATATATAGTAATTTTATTTGAGTTGCGTAAAAAGCCTGGTCGCTTTTAGGCAACAGGTAAGAACATTTGCCGGAATTTTTACTGTTAGTAAATAACCAACTCTTGTTTTACATCTCATTTGAAAACGCTATAGCACTCCATGCAGAAGTTGTGAATAATTTAGATGTATTTATTTTTTATTCTACCCACCACCTATCACTACTAAAAATTTACAACTAAAATAGGATTGCTATAGATTATTCTATTATTTATTATTACCAAAAAAATAACAATTTAGAGGAAAAAATGATGAGTATAGCAACCGATAAAAAAATCTTAACTGATGAAGAGTTTAGAGCATTATCAAAAGATGGCAGTCATTATGAATTAATTAATGGAGAAGTAGTTGATATGGGAAATTCAGGAATGGAGCATGGTAATATTACTGCCTATCTATGTGGTTTAATAGAATTATATGCTCGTCCTAAAAAATTAGGTGTAACTTGCGATTCTAGTACAGCCTTTACTTTAAAATCGGGTAATAAACGTTCTCCAGATATTTCTTTTGTTTCCAAAGACCGTTTATTAGGATTAAAGCGATTACCTAAAGTTTACTTTCAGGGTGCTCCCGATTTAGCAGTAGAGGTAATTTATCCTAATAATACATTTGAGGAACTACATCAGAAAATTGTTGAATACTTTGAAAATGACTGTAGGTTAGTTTGGGTCATTAATCCTGATGAAAAATTAATTTTAGTTTATCATAAACCAGAGCCGGAGAAATTATTAAAAGTTACGGATAATTTAGATGGAGAAGATATTTTGCCTGGTTTGACTTTACCAGTAGCAGACTTATTTATGGAGTGGGATTTTTAGATTTGGCGTTGGTGAATTTTCCTGGCGAAAAGAAACAGCCAAAAATTTCAAAAATTTAGGAAGCACAACAGGTTCAACAATTAACAATTAACAATTAATAATTAACAATTAATAATTAATGTTTGAAACGGATTGGATTGATGAGAAGGAAATTTTTTTATTTTCTCTTGGTCGATTAGACAAAAGCGCAGGTTTCTTTTCCCTCCAGTCCCGGAACGGGAACGCAATCCTACCCTACGTTCATTAATGAATAATGAATAATTATTTCTGTAGGAATTATTAATTATTTGGGAAAGTTTTCAATCTCAAGCTATTAATTATCAATTGTAAATTATTGTTCATAGGCTTTTTACCTTAATTGTTCGGCAATAAAGCAAATAACATAAATTTTCTAGAGTTGCTATAATGTCAAAAAAATTTATAGACCGTTATGACTAAAAAAACTACTCGACGTAACTTTATCATCACCAGTGTTGCTGTTGCAGGTGGCGTAGTAGGTTGTGCTGCCATGAATAAAGATTCTCAAACCAAGATGGCATCTGCACAGATACCGACTACATCTACAATGCCAGAACGAGTATTAGGCAAAACGGGTGTAAAAGTACCACTTTTAGGTTTAGGTGGGGCAGGTAGAACCCCACTATCTAAAAATGGACAAGAAAAAGAATCAGTGGCAATAATTGAGGCTGCCCTCTCTCTGGGGATTCGATATTTTGACACTGCTGCTAGTTATGGCGCAAGTGAGGAACATTTGGGGAAAGTTTTACCCTCCTACAGAAAAGATATATTCTTGACAAGTAAGACGGCAAGACGCGATCGCGATGGAGCATGGCGTGAGTTGGAGCGATCGTTAAAAAGGTTAAATACAGATTATCTTGACTCGTGGCAGTTACACCATGTTTCGTTTATGGAAACTTTAGATGAAATTTTCAGCTCTCAAGGTGCTATTAAAGCGATGGAGGAGGCAAAGGAGCAAGGTATAGTCAAGTTTTCTGGAATTACAGGTCATCACGAACCTGATGTTATTGCTGAGGGGTTGCGACGTTATCCGTTTGATACGACTCTGGTTTCTATTAATGCTGCTGATAAACATCATCCCCGACCATTCGCTTCTACTGTATTGCCAGTAGCGCAACAAAAAAATGTGGGAGTTATTGGGATGAAAATACCAGCTTACGGTAAGTTACTCCGAGGGGGAGTGTTGAATATGCAGGAGGCAATGGGATATGTGCTGTCGTTGGAGGGGGTACATTGTTGTATTGTCGCTACGGAGTCTGTGGAAATGTTGCAGTCAAATGTTAAGGTTGCTCAAGGGTTTCAACAACTAAATCAACAGGATATGGGGGCGATCGAGCAAAAAACAGCTAGTGTTTGGCAGGAGAATACTTTCTTCCGCGCTTGGACTTAGCACAAGTCAGAAGAGGTAGTAGCGCCTAAGGGCTAAAATTGTGGATAAGGCAATTGTGCCATTCGATCTCGAACGCGAGCTACCATCACCTTCTTCCGACACTTCCAAAACTTCCGACACTCCGCACCCTGCAAAACTTCTAAGACTTATGGGTAATTGATAGCCTTCTTGGAGAGGGGTTGGGGGAGAGGTCTCTATTTGCATTGGTGCAAGATATTAACTTACTAAATAATCCGGGTAATTAGTTATCGTATCGCTGAGAAGTCAGGAGTAGGGTCTGTAGGGGTAATTCATGAATTAGCCCTA
>JBARXI010000349.1:0-22562 GCA_049647275.1 Microcoleaceae cyanobacterium | reverse complement strand
TCGACAGTCACCAGATTCGACTACCAGTGGTCTGCCTTTTGCCCCCGCTTTACCTATTTAGTTGCTACTTAAATAAGTAGGGGTCATGCTGTCACCTCTGCACTTGAGGGGAGGACTTGCACCTCATGTGTAATCAGTTTTTGCAGCTATCTGGAGCTACACTAACCGTCCCATAAGCTTTCCAGCTTATTTTAGGTTAAACGGATCGCACCAAGTCTTTACCACTCAGGTCAGCACCCTCTAAATCACATTTTCGACACTTACCAGTTTCCAGAAGTTTTTCTAAATCATCTTTATCTTCTGCTTGAACAGGTATTGATATAGTAGTAGCAATCAAAAGAGTAGCGATCGCCAAAACCCGCATAAATTTCATACTCTATCTCCAATATAAAGACTAAATTCAACCTAAAATAATTTCTCGAAGCAGTTTTTCTCCTATGCTTAACCTTTATTTCAAAACGGCAAACTCAACTGTTCATCCGGTGGAGTAAAACCCAAATGCCTCCAAGCTGCAGCCGTCACAACCCGACCGCGAGGAGTACGCTGCATAAACCCAATTTGCATCAAATATGGCTCATAAACCTCCTCAATAGTTTGAGCATCCTCACCTGTCGCTGCGGCCATGGTCTCCAAACCAGCAGGTCCACCATTATAATTTTCAATCATCGTCCTTAACAGGTTACGGTCAGTCCAATCTAAACCTAGAGGGTCAACATTGAACAATTCTAAAGCTTCACCTGCAACCTCAGCATTTATCGGAGTCAACTTTTTCACTTCCGAATAGTCGCGCACTCGCCGGAGTAAACGATTAGCAATACGAGGAGTTCCACGAGCGCGACGGGCAACTTCCTCAGCACCATCCTCTGTAATAGCTGTATTGAGTAGTTTAGCTGCTCGGAGAATAATTAGACTTAGTTCATCAACTTCATAAAAACGTAACCTCTGGATAATTCCGAAGCGATCGCGTAGAGGAGAAGTTAGAGACCCTACTCTAGTAGTTGCCCCCACTAAAGTAAACGGTTTTAGGGGAATACTCCGAGTCTTAGCCATTTTACCTTGACCGACTGTAATATCAAGCCGAAAATCTTCCATCGCTGGATATAGTATCTCTTCTGTCATTTTGGAAAGGCGATGAATTTCATCTATAAATAAAACATCGCCTTTTTGCAAACTTACTAGCAACCCGACTATATCTCTCGGTTTTTCAATGGCAGGGGCAGTAGTAATTTTACAATTAACTTCCATTTCTGCTGCCAATATTAAAGACATGGTAGTTTTCCCCAATCCAGGCGGGCCATAAAGTAGCAGATGGTCTAAAGACTCTTTTCTAGATTTGGCTGCTGAAATCGCAATATTTAATACCTCTTTCAGGTCTTTTTGTCCGATATATTCAGCTAACCTTTGGGGTCGAATTTTTTCTTCGTTTTTACTATTACTTTTGTCTTCAGCAGTTATCTCAGATTCTAATAATGCTTCTGCTTCCTCTGTTTGAGTTTGGGATTTTGATTTTTTGGTTCTATATGAAGCTTTACTTTCTGAGGCTAAGAAAATGTTTTCATCTGGCCTTTCTGGTTGTGGAGGTTGTGGTTTGGAAGAGATTATGGCCATAACTGGAAAATGAGAGCTAACATCATTATCATCATACAAAGAGTTTATGGAATTATTGTCCCAAGCTTATGACATTATCATTATCTGTACCGGAAAAATTAACCTTTGAAGAAGCGATCGCCTTTACTCAAGATTTATTATCTGACATGGAAAAAGATTTATTATCGGCAGCCGAGATAGAATCATTAATTGGGGATTTAGTCAAGAGTAAAAATGGTGCCCGTGGATTTTTTGTTACATATCTTACAGATTCTAGACCTTTAGCGGATAACCCATCATCATCAATATTCAAAGCCTTGGAGTCAGCCCCAGAAACAGTGACAGAATTATTAGTCAAGAACTTGGCCATGTCTTCAGCAATGGTAGTCCACCATCAGCGAAACCAAGACCAACAGACAGCCTCAGAATCAGAAAGAGTGCGATCACGAACTACGAAACTTATAAAAAGTGTAAATATACCAAATTTACAAGGCAACCTTGAAGAATTATATCAAAGTACAACTACTGGCCAGGGAAATTACACAGAGTTTCTAGAACGTTGGGGCTACGATGGCGAGCAATTAAAGTCCATTCAACAAGCAGTTCAACCCTTACTGAACTAGAGGAGATGATAAATAAACGTATAAATATACCATACATATTTGATAATAACTTTGATTCTCAGAGGGGATTTTGATCGATCCCCTGGTATAATCTCAAAAACTGTCAACCTTTGGGAGGAGAGAAATAATTACATAACTTCTTACCTCGCAGAATTAAACAGTAGATTGTGTAATATAGCAATTCTATAACGATCAATCAAATATCTAAGATTATAGATAAAAAGTCTAAAACTCTTATCCTAGATCGGCTGTTGTCTAATTGCAATAATTTTTTTGTGACAACCAGGCCGAAGATTGCTATAGCAATATTGCTTAAGAGTGGTGTAGAGGACAAAAACGGAAAAATTTCAAGGCAGGTGATGGTGAGCAATTAAGTTTATTCTAATTTTAATGAGGAAAGTAATTTATCTGCTGGTTGCTTTTCTCTTGCCACGAAATTTCGCGATTAATTATAGTGGGAGTCTCCAGCAACTATTTTAAGATGAAAAATGTTGTCCGTAAAACTGGCAGGGTTAGTCGTTGGCTAATTATAATAGATAGTCATTGGTGGGTGAATTTTAACCTACTATTAACATTAGTACGAAGAGATTTAGAAGCCAGATATAAGGGTTCAATTCTCGGTAACTTGTGGCCCCTGCTGAATCAACTATCACAACTTTTAATTTATACCTACGTCTTCTCCATTATTCTTAAAGTTAAGCTGAATCTACAAGGATTACCAGAAGATAGCAGAGTTACTTTTGGGTTATGGTTATTTGCTGGATTAATACCTTGGTTAGCTTTTACTAATGGATTAACTCAAGCTTCTGGATGTGTAATTAGACAGCCTAATTTAGTCAAGAAAGTCGTATTTCCCCTAGGTTTATTACCATTAGTTCCGATTCTATCAACATTTATAGAAAGTACATTTGGATTAATAGCTTTGACAGCAATGATGGGTATATCATCTGGGGTGGTAAATGAAACATTATGGTTACTACCTCTAGTTTGTTTGCCTCAGCTTTTATTAACAGCAGGTTTAGGATATTTGGCGGCGGGATTAACAGTTTTTTTGCGAGATATTCCTCAAAGTTTGGGAGTGATTTTGAACCTTTGGTTTTACGTTACACCAATAGTATATCCTGCATCTGTAATTCCAGAAAGTTGGCAAATTTGGGTTTTTTGGTGCAATCCTTTAACAGCGATAGCTGAAGTATATCGTGACCTGGTATTAGTAGGAAAAGTTCAGCACTGGGGTGAATTAGGAATTGCTTCTTTGATGTCTTTACTAATATTTTGTTTTGGCTTTTGGGTCTACAAAAAATTACGTCCGGCTTTTGCTGATGTTTTATAAACTCAAATACTATCCCTATATATATTATTCTTCAAAAAAAATGCTTGAAAGTGACTAGGTGGATAGCGATTAAAGCAATAAATAATCTCATACCATGCAGATTTTCGGCTGTATATTTTAGGTTTTAGCTGAGAAAAGTTTACTACGCCACCTAACACTTTCTTCCTTCCTTCCTTCCTTCCTTTCTTCTTAAACTTAAATATTTTCCTGAAAAATTCCCATGTCTGAAACTGTAATTTCACTCCAAAATATTTCTAAATGCTTTAAACGGTATAGACATCCTGTAGACCGTTTAAAAGAAATTATGCTGCCAGGAACAACTTGTGCCGAGCAATTCTGGGCAGTAGAAAATATCAATATAGAAATAGAAAGAGGACATACTTTAGGAATTGTAGGGCGAAATGGTTCGGGAAAAAGTACGCTTTTGCAAATAATTGTGGGTACTCTTACACCCACAACAGGAAAAGTAAAAGTTAAAGGTAGAATTTCTGCACTGCTAGAACTAGGTAGTGGATTTAATCCAGAATTTACAGGCAGGCAAAATGTATTTTTTAATGGTCAATTATTAGGATTAAAACCATCGGAAATAGAAGCGAAATTTGACCAAATTGCTGGTTTTGCCGATATAGGAGATTTTATCGACCAACCTGTAAAAACTTATTCTAGTGGAATGTTTATCAGGTTGGGATTTGCTGTAGCTACCAGTGTTGACCCAGATATTTTAGTAGTTGATGAAGCTCTTTCGGTGGGAGATGAAGCATTTCAGAGAAAATGTTTTGCTCGGATTCAAGACATTCAAGAAAGGGGGGGTACAATTTTGTTTGTTTCTCATGCTGCTTCAACAGTTGTACAACTTTGTGATTCAGCAATTTTAATGGATCGTGGCGAAATGTTGCTTTATCAAACTCCTAAATATGTGGTATCTAAATATCAAAAATTAATTTATGCCTTCCCTGATAAAATTCCATCAATAAGGGAAGAAATTCGCCAGATTCCTAATTTGAGTATTGAGAGTTTATTGGATGATGAAAAAATAAACGAAGCTGAGTCTACATCTCAAAATAACAACAGTCAAAATCAAGGTGATAATCTAATTTCAGAATCAACAGAATATGAAGAAATTTATGACCCAGAGATGACACCCTCAAATACCATACATTATCCTAACAAGGGAGCCGAAATTATTGACCCACATATTATTACTTTGGATGGTAGGAGAGTAAATCATTTAATTAACCGCCGCGAATATTACTATACTTATGCAGTAAAATTTTTCAATTCTACATCCAAGGTTAGATTTGGAATGTTGATTAAAACTCTTAGTGGTTTTGAATTAGGTGGAGCATCATTACATGGTTATACTAAGTCGGTAGAATATATTGAAGCTGAACAAACAGTTATAGTTAAATTTAAGTTTAAATGTTTGCTGAATCCTGGTGTATATTTTTTAAATGCTGGAGTTGTTGGCATGGCAGATGACCATTTGACCTATTTATCCCGTTGTATTGATATTGCTATGTTTAGAGTTCAACACTGTAGTGACTCCTGCGGTACAGGTGTAGTTGACTTTTTAATAGAACCTAGGTTAAATATTCAGAATCAGACGATTGGTAAACAGCCAGAAATTGAGTATATTTAAAAGAAGCAAAAAAAACAAGATTTCACTCTTACTTATACCAATTTACTTAAATAATTTTACACAAAAGGTGTGAAATAATCTCCCGTGAAATTATTGTTAGTTAAAGTGTTCAGTCAAATAAATCTTTAGCTTTCTAGTTTTGACTTCCGCGGTAAGCATTCAGCCGTCAGGTATCAGTCATCAGCTATCAGTTATTAAATTATTGTCTTTTAAGGAGGAATCAGAATGGAAAGATGTCAGACAATTAAAGGTATGAAATACATCAGACTTATAGGTGAAAAAGAATAGACTTTGTGGCAGTTGTAGGCAATAACAAACAGCTCCAGAAGGCAAAAGGCAATAAATTTTCACTTCCATTGGCACAAAAAAAGAATTTTAGAGTTTTCCAACAGAGCTAATGTTGGCATTCTGCATACAAGCGGAACCCAATAAGCTGACAGTTAATACCTGAATGTTTAGCTTCAGTGGGTATTGCCTCTTCCTTTCCTGTGGAATGCTGGGTAAATAAGTGAAGCAAGTTAAAATCTAAAAATATGATTGCTGAAAAAATAGAAATAAATAATAAGTTAATTATAGATACATTTATTCAAAATCAAACTATAGAAAATGAACATTTTCAGGTAAAAATTCATCCCCAAGATGAAATGTATCTCTATGCTTTAAAAAACACAAAAGGTTGCAGCTATGAAGCATTATTGCGATATTTTTCTAATGGCAAAAGAATATTAGATGCAGTTAAACAAATTGTAGAATGGCATTTTGATGGGTGGGAAAATGTTTCATCTTTTCTAGATTTTGCTAGTGGATATGGGCGTTTTAGTCGATTTTTAGTTCAGGAAATACCAGCAAGCAAAATTTGGGTTTCGGATATTTATTCTCAAGCAATAGAATTTCAAAAACAAGAGTTTGGTGTAGAGGGGATAGTTTCAACTAATAATCCTGAAGATTATCGAATAAATCAAAAATTTGACTGCATTTTTGCCTGTTCTTTTTTTAGTCACACTCCTCAAAAAACTTTTGCTGGTTGGTTGGAAAAATTATATAGTTGTTTGACAGATCAGGGCATATTAATTTTTAGTACTCATGATTTATCTTTGATGACGATAGAGACAGATGTGGAGGCAGAGGAGATTTATTTTACTCCAGAAAGTGAAAGTCTTTTTCTCGAAACTGAGGATTATGGAGTTACTTATGTCGGGGAAAAATGGGTAGATAAGGTTATTGAAAAAGTCACTCATGGAAAGGCAAGATGGCATCGGATTAAAAGAGGTCTTTGTGGATACCATGATTTATATATTGTGTGGAAGAAGGCAGAAGGCAGAAGGCAGAAGGCAGAAAAAGGAAAGGATAAGAAGGAAGAAATTGGTGGGAAAATAAAGAATAGGGAGGAAGGAAGAGGAAAGGAGGAGGAAATTTGGGGGAAAAAAGAGAAATTATTAAACTTTCATTGTCATCCTGATGGGGGTTGTAAACCGATAAAAATGACATCTACAGGAGATATTTATTTAGAGGGATGGGCAGCAGATATTAATCCAGAAGAAAAGGTAGAAAAAATATCAGTTTTGGTAAATGGAAAAGAAGTAGAAAGCTGTTTGCCACAATCTGAATATTCTGAAAATAAAACTCAAAAATATCAATGGTCATGTACTATTAACAGCGAACATCTATCAGCAGATGATGCGATATTGGTGAAAATTATTAATAATTTCCAGTTAGAACGAGTAGTTAATATTTCTCCAGTTAATTCCATCGCATTATTACCTCCAAGTCATCTGTTACTCAGAATAAGTGGAAACCCCAGTGCTAAAGATTTTCTTAGTTCCTTCGAGCACCTAAAATATACAGTAAAAAATTATCTGCAAAAATCAGGATTTGACTTCGATAAATTTGAGAATATTCTAGATTTTGGCTGTGGAGTTGGGCGTTATTTAATGGCGTTTGAACCAGAGCTTTTACCAAATCAGAAACTATTTGGTTGTGACGTTTTTGAGGAATGTGCCAAATGGTGTCAGGAAAATATTAACTTCGCCACAGTCAAACATAACGATATTCAACCACCATTACCTTTTGAAAATAATCAGTTTGACCTAGTTAATGCTGTGTCAGTATTCACACACTTACGTTTAGATTTACAACATCTTTGGGCGTGGGATATTTATCGAGTTTTGCGCCCTGGTGGAATATTATTTATGACACTTCATGGACCCCAATTTTTCCCGATAATTTATGATATTTTCCGCAGTGGTAATGCTCATCAAGCAGAAATGTATAGTATTGGGAAAGATGGATTATTTTTGTATCTAGACCATCACGGAGAAACGGACGGTCAAGGGCAACATACTATTGCAGCAGTTCATACACCAGCAGCTTATCAGGAAATATTTTCTATGTTCAAACATATTAAAAGATTTCCTCAAAGCACCATGGCAAATGGGCAAGATTTATATATTTTACAAAAGCCAATTTCAGCAAATTTAGTTGCTCAACCTCTAAGTAGGAAAGAAAAAGAAATAAGGAATAAAGAAGAATTTGGAAATGGAAAGGAGGAAAGAATCAAAAATCAGCAAAAAATTGACCAACTACCTTTATTTGATAGTGGAGAAACTTGGAAATTTGCTGAAAAAATTCTGCCTGGTAATCATCAGTGTCAGACTGAGATTCAATTTGAAATTGAAGGTCAAAAGAGATTTCGGGTTTATCCACAAATAGAACCTATTGCTGCTTACTCTATAGAATGTGAAATTGAGATTATTAAAAGCGAGGATGGAAAAACCTTAGTAAAAAGAACTATTCCATTCAATAATAAACATATATTTGGCAAAACTAATTATGGTGTAGTGGAAATAGAAATTCCTCACTATTCTGGTGAAGTAGTTGTCAGATTAAATTCTGTGATTACTGAAAGAATATCCCTAGCACCAGAACAAGAAGTAATAGTATCTTGGCATTTTGCAAATTTTACTTAAAAAATGGAGAAAAATTAGATGAAATCAACAGTTTTTATTATTACAGGAATGCACCGTTCGGGAACCTCATTAACTGCTTCTTTATTTCAGAGTATAGGAGTAAATATTGGCGAAAAATTAGTAGGGCCAGAATATGGAAATATTAGAGGACATTTTGAAGATATAGAATTTGTTGAACTGCAGAAAGGAATATTGCGATCGCAAGGTTTGGATGATTTAGGTAGCAGTATCGGAATAGAAGATATTCCAGTTAAAAAACAACATTTCAAAGCAGCCAAACGACTGATCAAAAAACATCAAGAAAATCACAAATTTTGGGGATGGAAAGACCCAAGAAGCACATTATTTTTAAACTTTTGGCTGAATTTACTCCCCGAAGCAAAGTTTATTTTTGTTTATCGTTCGCCGTGGGAAGTAGTAGACTCACTTTATCGGCGAGCTACGGATGATAAATTATTGGAACAGCCAGAAATAGCAGTAAAAATGTGGCTGAATTATAACCAAAGAATTCTAGACTTTTACCAACAAAAATCTCAACAATGTTTAATAGCAAAAGTTCATAGCATCGGCAAAAATCCCGAACATTTTATTCAAGCAGTTAAAGAAAAATTTGAAATAGACTTAGGAGCGCCTCCCCCAGGAAATTTTGAAGAATCTTTATTAGTAAACGATATTATTAAAACCAGTAGACCTAACCTCATAGAAAAATATTTTCCAGAAACATTAGAAATTTATCAACAACTAGAAAAAATTGGTATAGGTGGCGAGTCAGGAGCAGAATTAATCACAAATATCCAGAATGATTGCCAATTCTGGGAATTTCAGGAATGGTTGAATATTCGAGGTTTAGAAAAACAAATTAATCTTTTAGAAACAGATGTCAAAAAAAGGCAAGAATTTTTCGGAGAAGCACAGCAAAAAGTAGGCAACCTAGAAATAGAATTAGGTGAAACTCAGCAGCAACTTAATAGTAGAGAAGTTAAGCTAAAAGAATCGGTTGAAAAATTAGAAGCACTAGAAAAAGAAGTAGGTGAAACCCAAGCCCTACTCGACGGCAAAGAAACAAAATTACAAGCATCTCAAACCAAAGTTGCCACATTAGAAAGAAAACTAGGACAGACTCAAGGGCAATTTGAAAGTGCCAAAACTAAACTAGATGATTCTCAAAAGAAAGTCATTAGATTAGAAATAGACCTAGGGCAAACTCAAGCACAACTCGATAACTCAGCAACAAGATTTCAAGAAGCTTTAGCCAAAATATTAAACCTAGAAACAGAACTAGGTAAAACTTTAGTTCAATTAGACGGTACTCAGATCAAACTAATTGAGTCTCAGAAAAAATTGCTAGGGCTGGAAACAGAATTAGGGCAAAGTCTAGTTGAACTAGAGAGAAACAAAATTAGGTTACAAGAATCTCAGCAAAAAATAGGAATATTAGAAACACAACTAGGGGAAACTCAACAACAACTTAACGGTAATCTAGTTAAATTACAAGACTCTCAAACTAAAATTCAACAGTTAGAAACAGATTTAGGGGAAACTCAACAAAAATTAGATGGCACTCAAGTAACATTAGTCGAGTCTCACAACAAAATAGGAATATTAGAAACAGATTTAGGGCAAACTCAACAAAAATTAGATGCTACTCAAATAAAATTAGTCGAGTCTCACAACAAAATAGGAATATTAGAAACAGAATTCGAGCAAACTCAAACTACTCTTAAACAAACTCAGACCATCTTGGGGCAAACCGAAATTAATCTAGGACAAACCCAAGCCCAACTCATAGCCCAAAACTACGAAAACGAAACACTCAGGGCAGAAATGTCTGCCATGAAATCTTCCAAATTCTGGAAACTGCGAGAAAAGTGGTTTAATCTGAAACGGAAACTCAGTAAGTTACGACCGCGCTTCCTTTTCTCCATCGACTCCCCTAATAACTGGAAAATTTCCAACTCCCAAATAGAAATAGTAGGTTGGTGTTTTCACAACACTGCTCTCGACATCCAAGCCATTCGCGCCAGAGTTGGAGAAGAAATTTTTGCAGGCAACTACGGTATTCAACGACTAGATGTCGCCCAAAAATATCAAGACATTCCCAATGCGGAAAACTCAGGTTTCCAAATTTATCTGCAACTATCCCCAGGAAATTATCAACTGCAACTCGAAGCTCAGGATACAAACGGAAAATGGCATCAATTTGCAACATATCCAATATTAGTATCTACAGTCGAAGCAAATTTCGATGCACCTACAGACTGGCAACAACGGGAAGGGGTAATTTTATTTGCCGGTTGGTGTTGCCATTCACAACAGAAAATCACTAAATTAGTTCTCAAATGTGGAGATATTTCTGTAGACTGCGCTTATGGTTTGCGTCGGAAAGATGTAGGCGAAGTTTTTCCAGACTGGGTGGGAAGTTCGGATAGTGGGTTTGAAGCAACCGTCGAACTTCCCCCTGGAAAATGGCAAGTTTTCTTAGAAGCACATTTGGAAACTGGGGAAATAGTCGGTTTTCCTTGCCCAGAAATTTTAAAACTAAGACGTTATAGTTTATGGGAAAAAGCCAAAGATAAATTCCAGAAATTATCCAAATTTGCTGCTGCTCTTGGCAAACGCACCGCCGAACGAAAACAAAGATTAGGTCGAATCATACCCTTACCCTCAGAGTTACCCAATATTGCCAGACAAATATTACAGATATATCAGCAGCAACAATGGCAAGAAGGAGAGTTATTACCACCGCCTGGGTTTGTCGTGCCAGAAACTATAGATGTTTATGACGCTTGGTTGGCCGTGAATAACTGGGGCGATCGCTCCCGTCAATATTTAATGTCCCGTTTAGAGAGTTGCCAGACAACTTTACCGAAAATTTCCGTGGTCATGCCAGTTTATAACCCACCCGTGGAATTTTTACGAAAGGGAATAGCCAGTGTACTAAACCAAGTGTACCAAAATTGGGAACTTTGCATCGCCGACGACTTTAGTACAAATCCTCTTATTCGAGAAATTCTTACAGAAATAGCCGAAACTGACTCCCGCATCAAACTAATATTCCGTTCCGAAAATGGAAATATTAGTGCTGCAACGAATACTGCTGCCGAACTTGCCACGGGAGATTTTATTCTATTTTTGGATAACGACGACGAACTTACCCCCGATGCTTTAGGGGAAGTGGCTTTATATATAAGTCAAAATCCAGAAACCGACTTTCTCTATTCAGACGACGACAAAATTAATACCCAAGGCAAAAGATTCGACCCTCAATTTAAACCAGAATATTCTCCAGAGCTGCTACTTTCCTATATGTATATGGGTCATTTATGCGTAGTTAGAAAAGAAATTTTTGACAGAATAGGAGGTTTAAGAATTGGTTTTGAAGGCTCCCAAGATTATGATTTTGCTTTAAGAGCAACAGAAATTTCTCGTCAAGTAGGGCATTTACCTTTAGTGTTATATCATTGGCGAACTTCTCCCGGTTCCACTGCTATTTCTGGTGGGGAAAAACCTCAAAGTTTTCTAGCAGGTCAAACAGCAGTACAAGAAAGTTTAGTACGTCGTGGTGTGAAAGGAAATATTTATCAACCAGATTGGGCGTTGCGAGAAAAGTTAGGAATTTTTCAGCCTATTTTTCCTGACCAAGGTGACTCAGTAACGATTATTATTCCAACTAAAAATCAAGTCAAGTTATTGAAGGCTTGTATTGAGTCTTTGAGAAAGACAACTTACGATAATTATCAAATATTTGTCATTGATAATGAAAGTGACGAATCTGAAACTTTAGAATATTTAGCTAACCTGAAAAAATCTCAGAATATATCAGTTACTTCTATTCCCAATACTGACAAAAAATTTAATTTTGCTGCCATTAATAATCGCGCCGTAGAAAAAGTAAATAGTGAATATATTCTATTTTTAAATAATGACACGGAGGTTATTTCTCCCCACTGGTTAAGTCAAATGATTGGTTATGCACAATTTCCTAATGTTGGTGCTGTGGGTGCTAAATTAATTTATCCCGATAAAAGGATTCAACACGCAGGTGTAATTCATGGTTTACATAATGGTTTTGCTGGTCATGCTTTTAAATTATTACATAGTGAAAATAGGGGTTATCTTTCTCAAGCTTCTGTGTCAAGAAATTATTCGGCAGTAACGGCAGCTTGTATGTTAACTCCACGAAAATTGTTTTTAGATTTAGGTGGTTTTGATGAGTCAAATTTTGCTGTTGCTTATAATGATGCTGACTATTGTTATCGACTTTTAGAAATAGGTTATCGTTCGGTTTATTGTCCGGATGCTGAGTTAATTCATAAGGAAGGAACGAGTCGTGGTTATTCTGATAATCCTCAAGAGGAGGCAAATTATCGTCGGAAATATTCTCAGATGGTAGATGGGTTTTATAGTCCTCATTTTTCTCTAGAAAATGAGTTGTTTGAAATTCAACCAAGGCGATATTTTATTCAGGAGTCAGGAGTCAGGAGTCAGGAGTCAGAATATAATAATTATCCTAATGAATCAGAATTAAAGACTCAGACACTAGAGGCAAATTATCCTAATGAATCAGAATTAAAGACTCTGGTAAAAGTGGATAAATCTCAGAAAGAATCGCAAATAAATAGTCCGGTAGTAGAGGCAAATTATCCTAATGAATCAGAAATAAATAGTCCGGCAAAAGTGGAAAACTCTCAGCAAGAATCACAAATAAATAATCCGGCAGTAGAGGCAAATTCTCCAAATGAAACAGAAAGAAATAATCCCATAAAAGTTGATGAATCTGAGAATGAATCACAAATAAATAGTCTGGCAAAAGTTGATGAATCTGAGAATGAATCACAAATAAATAATCCGGCAGTAGAGGCAAATTCTCCAAATGAACCAAAAATAAATAGTCCGGCAAAAGTTGACAACTCTCAGCAGAAAGAATCACAAATAAATAATCCGGCAGTAGAGACAAATTCTCCAAATGAACCAAAAATAAATAGTCCGGCAAAAGTTGGAAATTTCCCAAAAGTATCACAAATAAATAGTCCGGCAAAAGTGGAAAACTCTCAGCAAGAATCACAAATAAATAATCTTGCAGTAGAGGCAAATTTTCAAAATGAATCACAAATAAATAGTCCGGCAAAAGTTGATGAATCTCAGCAGAAAGAATCACAAATAAATAATCTTGCAGTAGAGGCAAATTCTCCAAATGAACCAGAAATAAATAATCCCATAAAAGTTGATGACTCTCAGAAAGAATCACAAATAAATAATCAGGTTAATTATAGTGAGAAAAACTTACTCTCTGATATGAAAGAAATTTTTCCCAGAATTAAATTATTGATGTGTAGTAATTCTTTAGACCTAACTGGTGCCCCACTTCATCAATTAGAAATTGCCCTGAAACTGGCAAATGATGGAATTGTTGAACCGATAATTTTTTCTGTAAATGATGGGGAGTTGAGAGAAATTTATACACAACATAATATTCAGGTAGTCCTTAAAGATAATCCACTGGAACATATTTATCAAAGAGATGCTTATGATGTAGCTTTAGAAAGTTTTGCCAAGGAAATAAAGACTCTAAATATTGATGTTATGTATATCAATACTTTAGAAAACTTTTTCATGGTAGATGTGGCTCAGATGTTAAATATTCCTAGTATTTGGAATGTACATGAAAGTGAACCTTGGCAAACTTATTTTAGTCGTTTCGGTACAGAGATAGCTGCTAGAGCATTAGAATGTTTCCGCTATCCTTATCGAATAATTTTTGTGTCTGATGCTACTCGGAATAAATATCTACCTTTGAATAGTCATCATAATTTTACTGTTGTTCATAATGGGTTAGATTTACAGTTATTAAAAAAAGCTGCTGCCAAGTGGTCGAGACAAGAAGCAAGGTCAGCTTTAGGAGTAAAAAAAGATGAAATAGTCATTCTATTATTAGGTACTGTTTGTGAAAGGAAAGGTCAACATGACTTAGTAAAAGCCTTATCATTTATTCCTCCAGCAGAAAGGCAAAAAATTAAATATTTTTTAGTAGGCGATCGCCCAAATCTTTACAGTTTAAAATTACATGAACTTTTGGCTGAATTACCAGAAAAAATTCAACAAAGAGTTGAAATAGTAAAAGAAACTCCAGAAACAGCCAAATATTATCAAGCAGCAGATATATTTGTTTGTACTTCCCGCGTCGAGAGTTTTCCTAGAGTCATATTAGAAGCAATGGCTTATAATTTACCCATAGTTACTACTCCAGTATTTGGCATTGTTGAACAAGTAAAACCAAATATTAATGGTTTATTCTATACTCCCGATAACCCAGCAGAATTAGCAAATGTTTTGACATCTTTGTTGACAGATGAAGCATTGCGTCATCGACTCGCAGGTAATTCTAAATATGTACTGGAGTCATTAAATACTTTTACAGAAATGACAGAAAGTTATGGTCAAATATTCCGCGAAGCATACTTTTCTTCTGACAAATTAAACTCTTAACTCGCTTAATGATTTTTTGCTTGAATTCAATTGACTTGAGTTTAATTTATATGAAATATCGCAGAAGAAAAAAGGAAGAAGGTGTTTAGTTATCTAGGGGATTAGTTATTTACCAGAGAAGGAAGAAGGAAAAATCTTGCTTTGTCTGAGTTTTAAGCTTTTGATATGTCCGCGCCCTTTCCTTCAGAAGTTCAAAAATTGAGAAACCAATGAATAGAAAATAAGGTTGTAGGTCGTAGGTTTTAAGTTAATCTTTGTATTTAAAGAGGGAAAACCATTAGTTAAAAATCATCCTCACGCCTACTACCTAATACCAGGCGCGATAAATGTGTTGTACAAATAATTATACTTTTTCTAGGAGTCACCGAATCTGGAGTCAGGAGTCAAAAGAAATAGCTTAAATATCATTTATTTAGAGTTAATAGGTCTTTTTAAAAGAATAGATATCTGATACAAAATCTTTTAAGTACCCTGATTATTCGTAACCTTCTTTTTTTTTTATTGGTATAATACCTACCACCTATCAAAATAGACAATGTTTAATCTAGATTTTCCCAAAGGTACAGAAATAGATTACCTAACTAAATTTTCTGGTTGGTATATTTCAGATAGTAACCGAAATATAAAACTCAGTTTGTATCTAAATGGTAAATCTTATGCTTCCCTTTTACATGGTGGATATCGACCAGATGTAACTGCTGCTTTTCCAGAAAAAAGTTCTGCTAGTCATAGTGGTTTTTGGGGCGAACTTTTACTGCCAAAAACTATAAAACTAGAGACAGATATAAAAATAGAAATATTTGCCGATGGGGCAGAGAAAAAATTACTATTTCAAAATCAGTTTAAGGTAGTTGGAAATATCCCAAATTTACCCCAAAGACAGAAAAATTTTCACCTGAAAAAATTGTTGGTTTGCCCACAATGTGGTAAAAAGGCTGTACCATGTAATTTAGAAAATTGTCCTGTATGGATGAGGGGGAATACTCCTCATATTTTACAACCAGGAGATTTACCATTTCTTAAACTCACAGAAATAGAAACTACCCATCCTTACTCAGAAGGAATTTTAAAAGTATTAAATAAAATTGGAGAAAATGGAATAGTTTTAGATTTTGGCGCAGGCAATACTCAGAAAGAATATCTAAAGCCAAATATTTGTTATTTAGATGTGCAGCAATATAAATATACAGATGTAGTTTGTTCCACATTAAAATTACCATTTCCAGATAACTGCTTTGATGGCATAATTAGTCATGCTGTATTTGAACATTTACCAAATCCATTTCTCTCCGCCAAAGAACTTTATCGCATATTAAAGCCAAGTGGTTTAATATTTATTGATACTGCCTTTTTACAACCACTTCATGCCGACCCCAGTCATTATTTTAATATGACAGTTCATGGTTTAAGACAAATTTTTTCAGACTTTGAAGAAATCAATAGTGGTATTTTTCCTCATCATTATCCATCCTATAGTATGATGATGTTGATTCAAACTATCTGGCCGCATATTCAACAAAAAGAATGGCAAAAACGTTTAGAAGATTGGCACGCCTTTTTAGTACAAGAAGGTGATCATTTAGATATGATATTGGGAGAAAAAGGCAGAGAGATTTTGGCAGCAGGAGTTTTTTTTGAGGGTAGAAAAATTTCTACAAGTCAAAAAATATTCAAAACTAAAGAGTTAAAAACAAAATCCCAAAAACCAACTTTTTTGATTATTGGCGGACAAAAATGTGGTACAAATTCTTTGTATAACTATTTAATTCAACATCCTTTAGTTACCCCATCCTTACAACATGAAATTCATTACTTTGACCTAAATTTTTACAAAGACTTAAAATGGTATCAATCGCAATTTCCCGAATTAGAATCAGGAACAATTACAGGTGAATCAAGTCCATACTATTTATTTCACCCTCTTGTAGCCCAAAGACTTTTTGATGTATATCCTCACATCAAATTAATTGTACTACTGAGAAACCCAGTAGAAAGAGCAATTTCTCACTATTACCATGAAGTTAAATTAGGATATGAAAAACTGAGTTTGCCAGAGGCGATCGCTTCCGAAACTACCCGTTTAACCGGAGAAGTTGAGAAAATAATTAAAACAGGAACATATTACAGTTTTAACCATCAACATTATACATACCTTTCACGGGGAATATATATTGAACAATTACAAAATTGGATGAGCATTTTTCCGAGAGAACAATTTTTAATTCTCAAAAGTGAAGACTTATTTAATAATCCACCAGAAACTATGAATAAAGTATTTCATTATTTAGAACTACCCACCCATAACTCCGATAAATATTTCAAATATAATCCAGGAAATTACTCATCAGCTAGTGATGAAATATATCAACAATTAGTTAAGTATTTTCAATCCGATAATCAAAAGTTAGCTGAATATCTTGGTATTGACCTAAACTGGTGATATTTCAAAACTAATATACTACTGATATAAATCTAGGGTTTAAACCACTTATTATTAGGAATATATATAACAATCCTAAATCATTTGTAAAATTCCTAGACTTGTGAAAAACTTCCTCCTTCTCCCTTTCCTTCTGCCATCTGCCTTAAAGTAACCCATTTATTTCATGAATCATTTCATATTGCTATAGTATTTATCAAATAGATGAGATACACAAGTTTTATATTTTAGGGAACAGATAAGAATAAACACAGAAAAAATACTGTACCTGATTAATATGAGAAACGCTATAAATCAGAACAATATCCTATAGCAATCCTCGGGTTAGAAAATATCCAGGCGAAAAGAAACACCGGAGCTTAGGTAAAATTTTCATAATTTTTATCTATTTTAGAACTTTTTATAAATCATTTAGGATTGCTATATATTAAAGTTATAATAATTTCCTAGAAACAGGAAAATATTTCAAATATCTATAATTTTTGGTATTGTAAAAAGTATCTCAATAAATCAGATATTCCTATATAGTGTAAGAAAATCAAAAAATACAGCGATTCAATATGACTATTGATTACGAAAAAGCCTGGGAAGAATATGCTAGAAAATGGCAAGAAAATTACCCCCAATTAACTCATATAGGCGATGAATGGATAGGCAAAGCAGCCGGGGCTGCCAACACATTAGCAGAATATGAAAAAATAATAGAACAAAAATTTATCGAACCCTATATAAACCCAACAGACACAGTATTAGAAATTGGAATAGGTGGGGGACGTACAGGAGAATTATTGCTGAAATATTGCCAAAAATTAATTTGTGCAGATATCTCCAATTCCATGTTAAATGCTACCCGAAATCGCCTTGGAGAAAAAAAAGTTAGCTATGTTAAACTTGACGGCATAACCTTAAATGAAATCTCTCAAAAATCAGTAGATGTCTGCTTTTGTTATGACACAATGGTACATTTAGAACCAAGAGATATTTTTAACTACCTAACTAAAATCCCTCAAATATTAAGAGGGCAAAAACTTTGCATATTTCACCACACAAATATTCTCAGCGATTTAGGTTGGCAAAGATTTCTTAAAGATTGGGATAAAAATCTCATGGGTAAACGAGACGGTACCGCTCACTCAGTAATGACTGACACAATAATGGAAAAATTTCTCTCCCATCTTAACTACCAAATTATTCATAAAGATACTGAATCAGTTCCCAGAGATTGTGTTTGGATTTGCCTTGCACCAGACAGTAATTATAAATTAACAAATAATTAAAAATAATTACGATCGACTCTAACTGTACGCTCAGTTCCAACGCACCTGAAACCAGCAAAGAGTATATAACGAATTTTGCATAAGTCCTCCAAAAATCAACAGGTAATTATTAGTAAACTAAAATCACTGAATTTATGAAAGCTTTATTCCTGCACCCAAACTTTCCGGCCCAATATCGTCATATTATTACAGCTTTAGGAGCAAATCCAGAAAATAAGGTCGTATTTGCCACAAAAAATGAGCGCCCAGAGTGGAAAATACCCGGAGTTTACAAAGCACTATTTAAACCCACTCGCGAACCCCGTCCAGAAACCCACCATTATGTCCGCCCCTTAGAAAGTGCTGTAATTTATGGACAAGCGGTATTTAGGATAGCAGAACAACTCAAAGCACAAGGATTTGTCCCAGATGTGATTTGTGGTCATTCTGGCTGGGGTCCCACTTTATTTGTCAAAGAAGCATTTCCTGGTACTCCACTGCTGTGCTATTTCGAGTGGTTTTATCATTCTCAAGACTCAGATGCTGATTTTGACCCCGCCGAACCTTTAACTGTAGATGATATGGCTCGAATTCGGGTCAAAAATGCCCCAATATTAATAGATTTATATTCCTGTGATTGGGGGTTATCACCCACCTATTGGCAGCGATCGCAATTTCCAAAAGAACTACAGACGAAACTATCCGTACTTCATGATGGGGTAGATACAAACTATTTTCAACCAAATCCAGGGGCCAAACTGGTATTGCCTAATCTGGACCTATCTGGTGTAGATGAACTGGTGACTTATGTAGCGCGGGGAATGGAGCCATATCGGGGTTTTCCAGAATTTATCGAAGCGATCGCCTATGTTCAAGAAAGGAGGCCAAACTGTCACGTAGTAGTAGTGGGTTCTGAAAGAGTTTGCTATGGTAAATCTTTACCCAATGGCAAAAGCTACAAACAGTATATGCTGGAAAAGATCCCCTTGGACCTATCGCGAGTTCATTTTGTTGGGTCATTGGCCTATGGACTCTACCTGAAAGTAATTCAAGCATCAGATGTCCATGTATACTTAACCAGACCTTTTGTTTTGTCATGGTCAATGATCGAATCCTTGTCCACTGGCTGCTTAATTGTTGGGTCAGACACAGCACCAGTCAGGGAAGTCATCCGAGATGGAGAAAATGGTCTATTAGTAGATTTCTTCTCCCCTAAGCAAATAGCTGACCGGATCGATGAAGTTTTAGATCATCCGACTCGCATGGCAGAAATCCGGGTCAAGGCCCGCCAAACGGCATTAGAACGTTATGCTTTATCAGACCTATTAGGAAAACATTTGGAACTAATTAATCAAGTTGCAAATCGTTCCTTGCCAGCAACCGTAGGTATGGAACCAAAACTATCTCTAACTTCTTCTAGATTCTAGATAAATTTTAAATTTACTATAGTATCTGGGAACCTAGAGTTAGTCAACCGCGTCCTCCGATAATGTCAAGACTATAATCAATCATTAAAAATATGCTGCCTTAGAATCAACACTCTTGTTGTACTTCAGAGTCAATAATGGTAAGCCCACAAGCAAATAATAGGCCAAATTTTTCTGGGTAATTTTTGTAATTAAAAGGCTAGACTTATGCTAGATAAACAGGTTAAACTACAGCCGAATATAAAATTACTGGTGTTCTTGGTAATATAGCCAAACAGAACAATTGACCATAAATATATTATGTAGAGGAGTGAAACGGTATGGTAACACTAACTGAAGGAGACAATACCTTCGATCAGGACGAATCTGGAAATATAGCACCTGATACGATTACGGCTCTTGGGGGAGACGATCTGATTTTGACCTCTACCCTAGGCGGTAGTCTAGTTCGTGGCGGATCTGGTCGGGATTCTCTAATAGGTAGAGGCCCCAGTGATACTCTAGAGGGTGGTGTAGGGGAAGATTCTATAGACCTCCAAGCTCCCGGTTCCCTGGGATTTGGTGATGCTGAGAATGACACCATACAGGCTAATTTACGTTCTAGCCTTTATGGGGGTGCCGGAGATGACCTACTCCGTGGTATTGCTGATGGGAATTGGTTCTCCGGCAATGAAGGGGAAGACACCATCCTGGGCGGTTCCAGGGGAAGAGATTCAATTTATGGTGGTAAAGGCAGCGATACAATCGGTGTTTTCCTTACAGAAGTATCTACTTCTTTTGATTTTGATTTTCTTGATTTCAGTGATTTAAATATTGACACTAGCACCAATGAAGGTAATAACTTCCTCTCTGCTAACCGTGAAGATGACTTAGCTGTTGGTATTGGAGACCGAGATTCAATTTACGGTGGAAAAGACAACGACACAGTAGTAGCTCTGGGAAACCAAGTATATTTAAGCGGAGATGATGGCAATGATATTGTAGCTCATTTGAATCGAGAGACTACCCTTGCTTTCAATGACCAAGCTACAGCTTTGAGTCCAACAGATAGATCTACTTTGTTAGGTGGGGCGGGCGATGATAGCATTCAAGGAGCAGTGGGAGCATTTGGCGATGGTAGAAACTCTCTAGATGGTGGTGTTGGTGATGATACTATTAGCGGTCAGGCGGCACGGGATACATTATCCGGTGGTGATGGTGATGACTTAATCAGCACAGGCTTGCTTGAAGAAAACACAACATTTTTCAGCTCTAATGGTGTACCACTAAACACTATTGGTTATTCTGGTCAAAACAGATTAGATGGTGGCGCAGGTAACGATACCTTAGTTGCAGGATTTTTGACTGATACTATGATCGGCGGTGAGGGTAATGACTGCCTCAGTGGTATATTTAACCGTGGTGATGGTGGTGATGGTAATGACACTATCGATGCTACTGGTACAGGTACTAATGTTGGTCAAGTTACTCTGATTGGTGGTGCAGACAATGACCGTCTCATCGGTAATACTAGTGCTGGTGTAGCCAACTTATTTGATGGTGGTGATGGTAATGACTTCATTGAATTTGGTAATTCATCGAACGATCGCCTGATTGGCAGTGAAGGAGGTAATGACACAATTATAGCTGGTGGTTTTGGTGGTACGAGTCCTTTCTTTATAGAAGACACTGAAGGCAGCAATACTTTACAAGGTGGTGCAGGCAGTGACACACTCGTTACAGGGGCGGGTAATGACTCTATTGTTGGTGGTATCCGAGATAACGATTCCGATACCGCAGATGACAACGGAGCAGATAGTATTAGTGCTGGTGCCGGGGATGACATCATATTTGGTCGCGGAGGCACTGATACAATTATTGGTGGTGCTGGTAATGACTATATTGCACCAGGTCTTGATGCTACAGGCGATCTGTTAATTGGTGGTCAAGGTAACGATAGCTTTGTTTATTTTCAACGTAGCTCGGAAGATATAAATACTATTATCCGAGACTTTGACGCTGCTGATGACAGAATACTCTTAGATAGAAACGGATTCGATCTAGTTAGCTCAGGTCGCAACTCAATCATCGCTAGTGCTGATTTTGTTGCTATTGACCCTGGCGATAACTATCAAAATAGTGACGCCCGGAGTAGCAATCCTGTAATTATTTATGAACGAGCTCCTTTGGTCAATCCTGGTGAAGATACAGATACATTAAGGTCCAGCTCTGGTCTATTAAAGTACGATCCTAATGGTAATTTGGAAAATGATGAGAGTAACCCCATTATTACCATTACCCGTCTCAACGGTAATCCAAATCTACTTCAAAGCGACATTTTCATTATCTAATCCAATCGATTAGACGAAATTATCAAGTTATCACTGAACCCCCTAACTTTAGTTAGGGGGTTGTTTAAACTTTGTTGAAACTTTTATTGCTGTGCTCTAAGAATTGCTCATATCAAATCCGCCTTAGTCAGAGGCTATTTAAAAAAGTCGAAGCCTTCACACATGAGATTTGGGGATGGGCAAACTACCTTTTCATAACCAAGTTTTTTATCATATCATATTTGCCTAAACCCTTGCAATAAAAATAATCCTGAGATTTTAAAACATCACAACTGGGAAAATTTTATGCCCAATACCTGAGATACCTAAGACAATAAATGTCTAGGTTATCTACAACGTTTTTCAGACCTTATATAGCAATCCTATTTCAGTTATAAATTTTTGGTGGTGGTAGGTGGTAGGTGTTAGGTATTAGGTGGTAGGTAGAAGACAAAATAAATACATCTAAATTTTTCACAAATCATTTAGGATTGCT
>JBARXI010000348.1:0-3757 GCA_049647275.1 Microcoleaceae cyanobacterium | reverse complement strand
GCAAACATGTTTACGTTTGCAAAGCATTCCGTAGGAAAGTATTCCGTTAGGAAATTACCCCGACAGACTCCTAATATCATGTCTCGTTGAATACCCACAAATAATAGTTAGTTTGAGTAAAGACATTCCGATAAAAATTTCTACATAAATTCAAGATTTTTGATTAATTATCAGAATGATGTTGACTAACCAAACGTAACAACCATAAAGCAACCACAATACCCACTAATTCAGCAGCAATTGTACTAAGCATGGCCTGTATTCCCACCATGTGTAATGGCACAACTACAGTACCTCTGTTAACAAAAGTCTCCTGAGTACCTGGAGTTGTTAGCCTCACAGCACCTTGTGGAATAGATAACATTTGCCACAACAACGTTATCACTCTACCCATAGCAACTATCACTGCAAAAACCATCCCAATAACATTAGCAACTAATCCGATCCACAAACATTGAATTACCTCTGCTTTCGACGGTCGCGCTTGGGGGTCTTCCAATTTTTTAGACAACTGCACATAACGAAAACACCAGTAGATAGTAAAAATCAGTGCCAACAAACAACCAAAAGCTAAAAATTCTCCTACATATAACTTTTGTGCTTGACTCTCAGCCAGATTATTATTAATAAATAAGGCAAATATCAAAATCAGCACTGGAATAAAAGCAAATACTATTTGTACCCAAAAACCAACCCAACCCCAACGCCGAAAAGCAAAAGTAATTTGCTGAAGTGTTGGTGGAGATGAGTCTGACTTTAAGAAATTAAACATGGTTATTTATCTGGTAAATTCATTTTTGATATATCATATTTTTTTCTGATGTAGCAACTATATATAGGTAGAGATTTGGCTGTAATATTATGTCGGGTTGAATACTTATGAATAATGTTTAGCACAAAAGGTAGAGTGGGGAGGAGAAGATTTTTTTATGATTAATTAAACGGAGTTTATATAGCGCTACGCATTAAGGTGTTTGACATTGCTCTGTTGCCATAAGAAAGCTGTTGCCTCACAGGAGTGCGCGTCTGTTGCGAACTTCCTTCTTCCTTCAAGTCAGCGACGGAGCTGATCAAAGGCAGACCCAGCTTCCGCCCACAGCTAGCTGCTTGGGAAACCCGCCCAACGGAGTTCGCGTTACACAGAGCGGATGTTTATCCGCAGGGTCGCACCGCTGTTGCCTTTTCCTGCCGGAATGCTGCGCAAATAAACCAGATTTATTGTCCTAACCAAAGAAGGTACTGCTATATAACTGAGTCTGGTTGATAAATCAGTCATTGTGAGATATTAGCTTTTCAGTAATTAACAATTAACAATTATTAATTGTTAAAAGAAGGGGATTGACACTTAAGAAGATTTTTTGATTTTATCCTCTTCAAAGGGGAGGCTTTAAACCTGAATAGTTTAATAATTAATTATTAACTATTAACTATTAATTAGTTGGTAAAAACAATACCCTTTGCAAGTTAGTTTTAAAGCTTCCTTAAAAAAAGCATCTTGCAAAAGGTGCGGGGAAAATTTAATATTATTCAGTTTTACCTAACATTCAGCAACAAATTCTCACCCGAAAGTCTTTTCCTAATAGTTTCGGTGCAGCAATTGAGTATTAAATTCAGCGAATCTGTTGACTACTCTGCTCAATTTCTTCAATTAATTGCGATACTTCAGCAGGTGGCATTGCTGCTGTTTCAGGAGCTAAAGCTGAAGGCCAAGCTTTTTTTAATTCCGTCATATTTGACTGTATTTTTTGATGAATATCCGAATATTTACTCGCCATTTCATCAGCAATATTTTTATACAAAATCTCAGCGTAGTTAACAAATCCCCGTGAGTCTTGATACTCGATAACTTCTTCAATTTTACTATCAAGAATTCCGGCTTCATATTCTGCCCCAGCAGTGTCTAATAATCCATTAATTACCTGAAGCACAAATTTAGGATTTTGACGTTCTTCGGCTGATAAATCAGAAATTGCTGCATCAATTTCCTGCATTGTTTTTTGATACATACTATTAACTTTATTAGTATCTGTAGCACCAGCCATGACAAAATCATGTAAACCATTCAAAGTTGTTTTGAACTGTTCAACACCACGCTCATTTAACTGCTGTTCCAAATCTACATATAATTCTTCTATCGGATGCCCCATATGTGGTTCTGCCTGCTCCGCTTCTCCCGCTTCAATTAATTCTTTCCCCACTAATAAATGACCTTTCATTAAACCTAAATTAGTCATATAGTCAACATCTTTTTCTTCTGAAGAAACTGCCATGCTAGGAGCAGGTAAAAATATAGCATTATTACTAACAGTTTCTCTAGCAGTTGGATTCAGAGCGATCGCTAATAAACTAGCAATAAATCCTACCAATAAATAACGCAAAATAGAACGAATATTAATCATAATTAATTACCTCTAAAAAGTCTAGAATTTTGCCAATTTTTTTATGTCTGAGGTAACACCTCAAACAGACCAAGACAACCACTTTCTGCAATTACATCTTGGTGGGGATGAAACATATATTTACCAGGATAGGGATAGGAAAATTCCAAAATATGTCTTTCGGCTGTACCCATAGTAATCACATCTGTTTCTATCCATGGTTTCAAGCTCATACCAGTGGGATAAACCCGGAAAAAATTTGCATGAATATGAAATGTCGCCGCCGAGTCAAACTCAATCATATTCAGCACATACAAACGCACCAGTTGATTTTGCTGAATTGCGATCGGATGAGTTTCGTAATAGTTTGGCAAACCGTTAAAAGCATAAAGCTCATTTTTGCCATCACCATTAGTGTCATAACCACCCATCACCAACACAATTTCATCTGCGGGGGGGCGACCTCCTGGTGGGTCGATAATAAACATACCGTACAACCCCTTGCCAACATGGCGAGTCACGGGGGCAATATGGCAATGATACAGATGAACGCCAAAAGGTCTGGCATCAAATTCATAAACTGTTGTTTTGCCATGACGCACCGGAATCACACCATCTGCTTCTGCTGGATGAATGCCGTGGAAGTGCATGGTGTGAGCGTGACCGCCTTCGTTATTAAAAATTACTCTTACTCGTTCCCCCTCTGTTGCCCTTAATGTTGGCCCTGGCACGCGGCCATTATAATTCCAACTGACAAAAGAGACAGCTTGATTAAGCTGTAATTTAGAGTTAACTGCTTCAATCTGAAATTCTCGGATTTTACGACCATTTTCTTCCTTAACTGTGCCATAATCAAAATCCCGTAGAATATTCGTTGGGTTGATGTCTATGGCTTTTATTGCTGCCTGAGCTTTTAGGGATGGCGACAATATGGGAAAAAAATATTGAGTCGCAATGCCAGTTAAAGTGACACCTGTACCGACTAATCCTAGTTTTAGGAATTGCCGTCTGTTCCAGGATGCTAATTTTTCTGGCTCCAGGGGATTAGCCATAGTAGCAGAAGTTTATTGATATAGATTCTTAACAAGCTGGATTGAATTATATAAGCTATTTAACTTTTTTGTCAAGAAATTCACTGCAAGTAGTAGTGCGTCTGGGCTAAAGTTGTGGGTAAAAAAGAGCATCCGAAAATACTTATCGGCTTTTTCGCAGTTGCCTTACCCACATTCTAAAGCTAGATGTGCTACTACTGTGGTCTAATCAAATGAAAACTGTAACGTCTGATTTGACTGCGTTTTACTTCTTGGGAAAATTTGGAGTCAGGATTTAGAGACCAAACCCCTACAAAAACTATTTATCTTTTTCAATAGTTTCCATCC
>JBARXI010000347.1:0-8524 GCA_049647275.1 Microcoleaceae cyanobacterium | reverse complement strand
CTTTAAAAGCAACAAGCGAGCAATTAAAGAAAGATTTATTCTGCCCAAAACCCCTAACTTCTATTTTATTAGCTGAAGTGGGGGGTAAAACTGTAGGTTTTGCCAGTTATCATCGAATTTATTCCACTTTTTTAGCTCAACCTGGTATTTGGTTAGACGATTTGTATTTGAAGCCAGAATATCGCGGTCAAAATATTGGTAAAGCCTTGATGACTTGTCTTTGTCAAAGAGCTGAAGAAACAGGTTGTGGAAGAATTGATTGGACTGTCAATATTAACAATTCTCATGGTATTCAGTTTTATGAAAAAATGGGAGCCAATATAATAGAAAAAGTAAGATTATGTCGGCTGGAAATTAAAGAAGGAAGAAATAATGTAGTAATGTAGGTTGGGTAAAACGTAGTGAAACCCAACATTAAAAAATAGGAGTTGCACATTATGGAATGATACGGCAAAAAAATGGCTCGGACTGTGACTGAAAAAAACCATTAACTAATCATTTTAGTAATTCCCCAATCCCCAATTCAGGCATCCAAAATCCAGAATCATTCGTCACTGTGCAACGCCAAAAAATAAAGTAAGTTGGCTATAACCAAGTGTTAGCGCAGCTTATCCGTAGAATAAACCCAACACCCAAAACTAGATACAAAAATAAATGTTGGGTTTCGTTTCCTCAACCCAACCTACAGAATTTAATTTAACATTAAAAAAATTAGATAAAAAATAATCAGCTTAATGACAAACGAACCCACTCAACATCCTTTATTTAAAAAAATCGAACAAGCGCGACGTCGCCCGACAAAAGTACGCGACACACACAGTACCTTAGCCCACGGTAGCGGTGGGAAAGCGATGCGCGACCTAATAGAAGATATATTTGTCCGCAACTTTGACAACTCAACCCTATCTCAACTCGAAGACCAAGCAACATTTGACCTGGCAAGTCTCACCGATCAAGGAGACAGACTCGCCTTTACCACCGACTCTTATGTAGTTGACCCCATCTTTTTTCCTGGAGGTAATATTGGCGAGTTGGCAGTCAACGGCACTGTTAACGATCTAGCGATGAGTGGAGCAAAACCTTTATATCTCTCCTGTGGAATGATTATTGAAGAAGGTTTCCCCGTTGACTCCCTGCGAAAAATAGCAAAAAGTATGAAAGCTGCAGCAGATGTCGCTGGAGTAAAAATAGTCACCGGAGACACAAAAGTTGTTCATCGAGGAGCTGCGGATAAATTATTTATCAATACTTCTGGGGTGGGTGTCATTCGCTCCGGTGTTTCTATCTCTGCCCAAAACCTCCAACCAGGAGATGCCATTATTGTGAATGGTTATCTCGGCGACCACGGAGCTGCAATAACGATCGCTCGTGGAGACCTGGCATTAGCAACGGAGATAAACAGCGATACTCAAGCTTTGAATGGTTTGGTTGATACTATTGTTGATGTTTGCCCGGAAGTTAGGGCGATGCGAGATGCTACTCGTGGTGGTATGGCAACAGTATTAAATGAATTTGCCATGAGTTCCGAAGTGGGGATAAGAATTTTTGAATCTTCCCTACCAGTGCGGGATGAGGTGCAGGGAGTTTGTGAAATTCTCGGTCTTGACCCGTTGTATTTTGCTAATGAGGGTAAGTTGGTAACTGTTGTGCCTGGAGAAAAAGCGGAAACTGTTTTGGCTGCAATGAAATCTCATCCCACTGGTATTGATGCTGTTATTGTGGGCGAAGTTATTGTTTCTCCTCCAGGAATTTTACTTTTGCAAACTACTTTTGGCACCGAGCGTATTGTAGATATGTTAGTGGGAGACCAACTGCCGAGAATTTGTTAGGGGAAGTTATCGTCAGGAAGGAGTTGGTTAGAAAATTGATTTATGAGTCGAATAAGGGAAATGTTTTTCCGACTTTGAGCTGTTTTCTGTTATAAGAAGTAGTGGAATATAGGGTGTAGAAAGAATAGAAAAAATTACGATTTTAAGATATATTTTTTCTTCACTAATGAAATAGAATAGACTGATTTTTGAGTTTTCAAACTTCAATTTTTTAAAAATGTAAAAAAAAATTTTGATGCTAAAATTGAGATTCTAGAAGTTATATCAGATTCGGATAATTAGTTATAATATTGTTGGTTGGGTTAAGCGGTAACGCAACCCAACAGACAGAAGCTTGTGGTTGGGTTTGCTGACAACTGATAACTGAAATGACTCAACCTACACGCGTCTAATGAAATAGACTTGATATTAATTTTTGAAGTTAAAAACCCCAAGATTTAAAGAAGATGAAAACTTTTTTTGATGCAAAAATAGAGATTCTGGAAATTAATAAGTATCAAGACCGTCCGGGATTTTCTGATAAGTATCATCTGATTAAATTTTGGCTTGAGTCAGCCGGAATAAATTCGTTTGAAATTAATATTTGGGTTCATTCTAATTATCCAGAAGCAGAAATTATTAAAGTTGCCAAAACTTTTTTAAATCGTCGTTTACAAGATTTTGTGAAATTAACAAGTGAGGATATTTACACACCTGATGAAGTTGATACTTTGTGGCAGTCTGTAAAACCCGAACAATTTTGAAGTCAAGAATAATATAATTGATTGTAAGTAATAAGGCGAAAAAAATCTCTTTCCTTCACCCTATGGCTCCTGCCTTCCTCTAAGGATAAATTGCCACCCTTACCTACTTAGTTTCCTTTTTTTATTTGACTGCTAATAAGGATTAAAAAAAATATGTCTACATCACAAACAGAAACAAATATTGAATCATCCCCAAAAACTTTCGAGAATGAACCAGAAGATTTTGAATTTATTACCCCCGATATTAGTGACGTTATTACTGAAGATGATACTCCCGTGGATAATTTAATTACTGAAAAACAACAACGACTATTAACTACTACTTTATATAGTTCTTTTTCAACAGACTTACCATTTTTAGCAATTGCAAATGTCGGACTTTTTTACGGTGATAAAATACCACCACTTGTACCAGATATTCTTCTAAGTTTACGAGTAAAAGTAGCAGAAGATTGGAGTGAAAAAAAGAATCGTGCTTATTTTGTATTTTCTTTTGGCAAACCTCCAGAAGTAGCTATTGAAATTGTTTCTAATAAAATCGGTAATGAACTAGGGAGTAAATTACAAGATTATGCTTTTGCGGCAGTAGGTTATTATGTAGTTTTTGACCCCCTAAAACAACTTGGGGAAACTGTTTTACGAGTTTATCAATTACAAGTTAATAGTTATGTAGAATTGGAGAATTTATTTTTGCCAAAAGTGGGATTAGGTTTAACTATTTGGCATGGTATTTTTGAAGGGAAAGAATATGATTGGTTGAGATGGTGTGATGAGTCGGGTAATATTTTATTAACCGGAGATGAACGAGCTGAACAAGAAAAACAACGAGCCGAACAGGAAAAACAACGAGCCGACCGACTGGCAGAAATTCTCAGGGAAAGAGGTATTAATCCTGATGAAGTTTTCTAATTAAAAAAAATCAGTAGTAGTCTATCGCTCTACCACTGACATTTTTTTTAGAGAAAATAGGTTTTTTTCATCAGTCAATATAAATAGTCTTGCTCTTAATTTTTGAGATGCAAATTCCCCTCCCTCTTCCCAAATTTTCAGCTTTAAAATTACTTTAAAAACTGGAAAACTGCTCTAAATATGCACGAACTAGGAATTACTCAAAATATAGTTGCCATAGTTGCCGAAAATACTCAGGATAAATCAGTCAAACGAGTCACCTTAGAAATAGGTGAACTTTCTGCAATTATGCCAGATGCGATTGAATTTTGTTTTGATATTTGTAGTAAAGGTACTGTTTTAGAAGGTACAATTTTAGAAAGTATGAAAATTCCTGGTTTAGGAAAATGTCGTCAATGTGGAGCAGAAATTCCCTTAGAGCAACCATTCGGTATTTGTCATATTTGTAATAGTGTGGAAATAGATATAATAAAAGGTCAAGAACTTAAAATCAAAGAAATGGAGGTAGAAGAATAATGTGTGTAATACCAATTTCATAAAATATTGCTACATTCACCGAAGAGTGAGCACCGGAACACCGGAGTAGGAAGTAGCTTACAAGGGTAGGTTTTTTACCGAATAATTAATAATTAATAGTTAATAATTAATCATTAAACAATTCAGGTTTAAAGCCGCCCCGAATAATGAATAATTAATAAAGCAGTCCTCGGCGTGATTGTCTAAAAAAATCTCACAAAAAGGAAAAAGCAACAGCTCAGTCAGGCAAAATAGTTTCAGATTTTTTATCTATGTTGTGATTTATGACAAAGAATTTAGGATTGCTATAATTTCCTCGCGTATGTCTAGGGAGATAGTCTCAGCTCAATTATTAATGCTCCGGCGAGCGATAATTATTAATTGTTAATTGTTCATTATTAATTGTTAATTATTCAGTCGGGGTAATTATTAATTGTTAATTGTTAATTGTTAATTGTTGAACTTATCTTCCCATTAGACATCTCCCCATCTCCAAAATTCTTATTTCCACACCCGAACCCTCCTTTGCTATGCTAGAAACGCCCCCGTGTAGTTAAGAGTATAAATACCATGCACAGGATATTAACGGGCCCATTGCAGGTAGATTACTTAACCTTAAAAATCTCTCAGTTGCCTACCCATTTACAAGGCACAAAACTCGTACATCTGACCGACTTCCATTATGACGGGAAGCGACTATCTGAACGGTTGCTGTCTGAAGCGATCGCTATAACCAACCAAGTCGAACCCGATTTAATTCTACTCACAGGCGACTTTATCACAGACAACCCCGCACCTATTTATGACCTAGTGTTGCGGTTGAAATATCTCGAAAGTCGCGCCGGAACTTATGCTGTACTCGGCAACCACGACCAATATGTTCCGGGAGCTAGAGAAAAAGTCATAGACGCTTTCGCCAGCATTGATGTTCCCATTCTGCTTAACCAAGTCGTCTATCCTCTAGGTTCAGATTTAGCCTTAGTGGGATTGGAGGATTGTTGGTCTGGTAATTTTCAACCAGGTACGGTCATGGAATCTATTAACAATAGCATCCCTCGGATCGTCTTATCCCATAATCCTGATACTGCCAATGTCTTAAAAAAATGGCGTGTTGACTTGCAGTTGTCCGGTCATACCCACGGAGGTCAGGTAAGGATGCCATTTATCGGGCCTTTGCCTCAGTTTCGCGAACCTATTCGCAGACTTATTCCCAAATCTTTACGACCTTTTGTACCTTTTATGGGCAGGTCTCACAAAATAGTTGAGCATTGGGAATGGGCTCAGGGGTTGCATCAAATTGCTAATAACTATTTATATGTAAATCGTGGTTTGGGAACTTATTTTCCAGGGAGATTATTTTGCCCACCAGAAGTTACAGTCATCACATTAGAAACTAAGTAGGGTGCGTTAGACGTACCTTATTTTTTTGGGGTGCTATATTTTTCCGACAAAAAAAAAATATATATAATTTTGGATTTGGGAATATTTTAAAAAGCATCTTAAAATTGTTAGTCCCGAATCCAAAATATCTCTAGCTGAAGTTTGAAAAATAGAAAAATTCATCATAAGGATCGGGTTTGTTATCTTATATCATGTTGCGGTTGAATACCTATGAATTACGGTTGCGAGGAGTCATTTCAGTTAGCCTCCTCCGGAGGAGCTACGCTAACAGTTAGCCTCCTATGGTCGTAACTGCGTTATCAGTTACCCCATTGATAAATCAAGGGGCAAGAAATAAGGAAAATTCTTTTTTTTCCTTTCCACGGATAAATCCGGGGGCTTGTATCCTGTTTATTTTTCGGTCAGGAGGGAAGAAAGGAGGAAAAGAGAAAAGACAAAATAATTTCAGTATTTCTTCGAGTTCAAAATATATGTAGAGGTGGGTTGATGTTGAAGAGCCAATTATCAAACTATAAATTTAACACTTTACCCGATGTACTTGAAAACTCCTATAGCGATTTAATACTATATTTGATTTTTTTTAATTTAATTATTTAATTCCCCCACTTATTTATAACAATCAAGTATAATTACTAGGTCTGAAAAAAGATTAGTAATAATAGGATAATAGGTGAGAAATGAATGATTTTCAAGTGTGCGATCGCGATTTAACGGAAAGTATATTATCTGATTATTTGGAAGCAGGTAGTATAGCTGTCGATACAGAAACAATGGGATGTGCGATTCGTTGAGCTGAAAAGTCTCGGTCTTTTTTTGCCGAAACGTATAGCTCATAAGGAATGGAAGGGTACATACCTAACCACCTGATAACTATATATCTGTGGCCGGAAAAGGTGGCCAACTTCTAAGTCAAAGGGTAGGAATCCTGGCTCATACAGGGAAAATCACCGCCTGGAGAAGCACGGTATCTCCCACAGTTCTAAGACTGATTATCAAAGGATTGAAGCTGGGAGAAAAGGGGACTGAGGAGTAATTTGGACTTCCAAGATAGAACCCGAACCAACTGACAATGATTAACGAAAGTGAACATCTGGCTTGAACTCCAGTAAGTTTCAAGTAGTGAAATCCAAATTGATACACTGCGTACAAAATATGTGCAAGGGAAAAGATGAGGGTCTGTCCCGGCTACTCATACAGACTTACAAAAGTACCCCTGGAGAAAGGATGGATCTAAAGTCAGAAAACCCGGATATATGGAACGAAGTAACCCCTAGATAGCTCTACAAATAAGGTCGATACTGTAGTAGTGACAAATCTAAGCGCAAGCTATATAGGGATAGAGATGGAGTAAAAAGCCAAAGCCAACCTGTAACGGGAAGGATATGCTGACGTACTCACGATTTAACTAAAAGATAAGGAACTGATTAGGAGTCACAATGTCGCAAGCGAGTCTCAAGACTACGTTCACAGAATGGTCTAACATCCCCTGGGCAAAAGTTCAGAGGAAAGTATTCAAGCTCCAAAAAGCTATTTATCAAGCAGTCAAAAGTGGGAATAAAGCAAAAGCGAGACGACTTCAGAAAATATTACACAAGTCATACTATGCAAAGCTCTTAGCAGTTAAGCAAGTAACACAGGACAATACTGGAAAGAAAACAGCCGGAGTAGATGGTGAAAAATCATTAACGCAGAAACAAAGGTTAAATCTAATCAAAGAAATGTCCGAACATTACAAAGCTAAACCACTCAGAAGGGTATGGATACCAAAACCAGGCCGTAACGAAAAACGACCACTGGGAATCCCTACCATCAGAGATAGAGCAATGCAAGCCTTGGTTAAGATGGTGCTTGAACCATACTGGGAAGCCCAATTTGAGGGTGAAAGCTACGGCTTTAGACCTGGTAAGTCAACCCAAGATGCGATGCAAAGAATTCATGTCATCATTAGCAAAACCCCATCGTATGTTTTGGACGCTGACATAGAAAAATGCTTCGATAAAATTAACCATGAACACCTACTGTCAAAATTAGATTGTCCTACAAACATAAGACGTGAGATTAAACAATGGCTCAACGCAGGAATACTGGACAACGGCGTATTTACAGAAACAGAGTCTGGCACACCTCAAGGCGGTGTCATATCACCTCTGTTGGCAAACATCGCATTGGATGGCATGATTAGGGATATTCAGGGAATTTTTCCCAACAATAAAAATAACATTCAAGGTTACAAGCCCAAAATCATCAGATACGCTGATGACTTCGTTGTGATTCATAGAGAATTAGAGGTCATTCTACAATGCAAGAAAGCAATCCAAGAATGGTTAAAACCTGTAGGATTAAAACTAAAAGAGGAAAAGACTAGAATATGTCATACCTTCAAACAAATTGAAATCAATGGTAAGAAAGAAAAACCTGGTTTTGATTTCTTAGGTTTCAATATCAGGCAATATCCGACGGGAAAACATCATGCTGGAAAAATAGTCACACCACAGTTGGTAAGAATACTAGAAACAAAAACTCTAATCAAACCAAGTGACAAAGCAATCAAAGCTCATAAGGAAGAAATTAAAAAAGTAGTAAATCAACATAGAACAGCACCACAGTCAGCACTAATAAGCAGACTAAATCCAATCATTAGAGGATGGTGCAACTACTACAAAAGTGTGGCAAGCAAAGACATCTTTGCTTCGCTAGACAATTATATGTGGAAAATCCTGAGAGCATGGACAGTATCAAGAACTGGTCGAGCTAATTACAAGAAACTAAGAAAATATTACAACCATGGGAAATACGGAGCATGGACGTTTCAAACCGAAGAAGGTATTATCCTTCAGATGTACAGGGAAACGAAGATAACCCGTCACCCATTAGTTCGATCGGAAGCATCCCCATACGATGGGAACTGGATATACTGGAGTAAAAGAAGGGGAAATTACGCACCAACCCCGACTCGTATCGCAAAGCTACTTAAAATACAAGGTGGCAAATGTAATTATTGTGGTCAATATTTTCACGAAAATGACAATATTGAAATCGACCATATTACCCCTAAATCTCTGGGGGGAAAAGATGAATACAAAAACTTACAGTTGTTACATAATCATTGCCATGACCACAAAACAG
>JBARXI010000346.1:0-1550 GCA_049647275.1 Microcoleaceae cyanobacterium | reverse complement strand
CTTGCACCTCATATGTAATCAGTTGTTGTAGCTCTCTGGAGCTACACTAACCGTCCCATAGGCTTTTCAGCTTATTTTAGGTTAAACGAATCGCACTAAGTTAGCATCACTCAAATCGGAATTATTCTCCAGTAAACCCTTTAGGAAAACGACTAAATTCTAATACATCCAGAAAATAATTATGTCTAAAAGTTAGGTTTTTTTCTTCTAAAAGCAAGTCAGATTTTTGGTCAAATGCAAACATATTTAAACGGTTAATAGGTTAGGACATAAATGAGTTTAAGCCAACACAAAATTCAAGAATTTAGAATTTAGAATTACCTCTCCTTTAAAAGAAGAGGATTGACTCAAAGGAAAATTTTTCTTTTTATCCTCTTAAAAGAGGAGGCTTTCAACCACAATTTTTCGGTAAATTTTTGTGAAGAAAAAAAAACTTGCGTTTTTCGGATCAGTTTGGGAGGTTGAGTGCTTTATATTTGGCGATATCTACCAAAAATTATGGCTAAAACTTAATTTTTTACGAATTTTTTACAACAAATTAGCTGATTCAGGGGAAGCATTGCACTCTCAATATGGACTCACAGTCATCTCAAAATCACTTTGAGGTGCGCACTGAGTTCTCTGTAAATCTTTGTTTTCGGATGATCCAAATTAATGAATTTGAACCATTGTTTAACCCGTATTGGGAAGTTGGTCGTGGTGTTCAACATCGCGTTCTCTTTGATGCTGGGCACCGCTGTCCCCCCCCGGCATAGCCCAAGACCTGCCCCTCCCAGACCCTGAGTTTCACGGCATTATCACCGACAACTATGTCACCTCAGAGGCAGATGAAAGCCTTCTTATCCCACCTGCCGAATCTCCTGAAGAAGCGCCCAACGTTGTGCTGATAATGCTTGATGACGTGGGTTTTGGTGCCTCGGAAACCTTTGGAGGGCTAGTCCACACCCCCACCCTTGAAAAACTGGCGGCACATGGCTTAACCTACAACCGCTTCCATACCACTGCCATGTGCGCTCCTACCCGTGCCGCCTTGCTAACAGGTCGCAACCATCATTCATCTGGCTTTGGCGTTGTTCCAGAAATGTCAACTGGGTTTCCCGGTTATACCGGACTCATCTCCCAGAGTACCGCCACGGTTGCAAAAATTTTGCAAGACCACGGCTATAACACAGCTTGGTTTGGCAAAAACCACAACTTAGCCGCAGCTCAAGGCACTAGCGTAGGTCCATTCACTCGTTGGCCTAACGATCTTGGATTCGACTACTTCTACGGCTTCACTGGTGGAGGTGGCGAGACAGACCAATGGTATCCCGGCTTGTATGAAAACCGCAATCCCATCAATCAACCATCCTATCCTAAAGAGGATGATCTTGATAATAGCTATAACCTAACTCGCGATTTAGCCGATAAGGCCATTAGCTGGGTGCAAAATAAA
This sequence comes from Microcoleaceae cyanobacterium, assembly GCA_049647275.1. Classification (GTDB taxonomy): domain Bacteria; phylum Cyanobacteriota; class Cyanobacteriia; order Cyanobacteriales; family Microcoleaceae; genus JASJEE01. The sequence continues at coordinate 115 of JBARXI010000346.1, read as the reverse complement.
AAATCTTTGTCTCCAGACACCCCCTTCTTTCTCTATTTCGCCCCTGGTGCTACCCATGCTCCCCACCAGCCCCCTCCTTCTTATACGGAGAATTATACAGGGATGTTTACAGAGG
>JBARXI010000345.1:0-27275 GCA_049647275.1 Microcoleaceae cyanobacterium | reverse complement strand
GCGATAGACGCACCTGGTAGCTGACTCCTGTGAGGGAATGCGCACCAAGAGAACCGAAATTTAGTAGAAAAAGAGTAACAAGAGGGTTGTATAAAACCAGAGAAAATAAATTATTAAATGCTGATGTGAATGGGTCGTTGAACATTATTAAAAAAGTAATTCCTGATGTCTTAGACCAAGGAATAAAGGGTTTGCCGTTTAACCCTGTAGTGGTCGAGCCACTTGCGTTTGACTAAGCTTTCAGACATTTGAGTAAGTTTGAGTAAGTTTAGTTGAGCGGTTAATACCAAAAATTAGCCCTTGGGCAGACTACATGAAGACTCAATCCTTGATAATTAAATACTTTAGCTATGATCAAAAAAAGATTTTTCCAAATTGCACTTCTATTAATATTCCCAGTCGTAATAACTTGGGGACTTTGGACATCATCTGCTGTTGCATTGACAGATGAACAAAGTCTATTGGGCGAAGCTTGGCGTATAGTCAACTTGGCTTATGTGGATGATTCTTTTAATCATCAAAACTGGTGGTTTATGCGTCAAAATTTAATTAAGAAGCCTCTGAAAAATCGAGAAGAGACTTACAGCACCATTAAAGAAATGTTGGCAAGTCTCGACGATCCTTTTACGCGCCTCCTCAAACCAGAACAATATCGCAATTTACAAGTAGATACTTCTGGGGAACTAACAGGAGTGGGTTTACAAATTGCTTTAGACCCTCAAACTGGAGAATTAACCGTTATCTCACCCTTGGAGGGGTCTCCTGCAGAAGCTGCTGGTATCCAGGCTCGCGATCGCATCCTTAAAATAGATGGCCAAGCTACTACAGAATTTACCTTAGATGAAGCTGCAAATAGAATGCGGGGCAAGGTTGGCTCTTCTGTGGTACTGACAATTTTCAGAGAAAGCAGCGACGAACCCCAAGACATCAAACTAATTAGGGATAAAATTGAGATTAACCCAGTTTATGCAGAATTAAAGTCTAATTCTGAAACCGGACTAATTGGCTATATTCGTCTCAGTCAATTTAATGCTAATGCTACAGCAGAAATCAGACAAGCAGTAGAAAATTTTGAACAACAGGGAGCTATTGGTTATGTACTGGATTTACGCAATAATCCAGGAGGGCTATTACAAGCTGGTATAGAAATTGCTCGTCTGTGGTTAGATGAAGGTACTATTGTTTACACTGTCAATAGACAAAGAGTTTTGGGCAGCTTTATTGCTTCTGATTCAGCCATAACTAGTGCCCCATTAGTTGTACTGACTAATCAGGGAACTGCTAGTGCCAGTGAAATTCTTGCAGGTGCTCTTCAAGATAATGGTCGGGCTTTACTCGTGGGACAAAAGACTTTTGGCAAGGGCCTAATTCAATCTTTGTTTGACTTATCAGATGGGGCCGGATTGGCCGTGACGGTGGCCAGGTATGAAACACCAAACCATACAGATATTAATAAGCAGGGGATATCGCCAGATGTTTTAGTCGAGCAAGAGCCGATTTTCCCTAACCAAATTACCACAGAAGCGGATAAACAATATCAAGCTGCGGTAGAACTTTTGAAATCCGAAGTTGTACTAGCAAATGTTGCTTAGGTAAGCACCAATAACGGGAGTTTAGATTCGGAATATTGATGTTAATGTTTCTGAATCTGCATCCTGATTCAGCATAAGTGTTACTGTGAAAAATAAATTTTTATCTTAATATGATGTCTGGATAATTTGTGATAAAAAAAACTTTCTCCTCTTCTTATTCTTCCTTTTTCTTCCATCCTGTACGGGTAATTTCCTCCGGAATACTGCGCAAACATGAATTACCCCGACAGACTTATTACTCCTCTGTGCTTATTTATAGAACCCCTAAACGTATCTTTGTCAATGAAGATCGTTTTTTTAGTTAGGAGTTAGGACTCAGGCAGGGTCATTTAATTCTAGATTTTAGCAATGAATTTACTTACTTTGAGATAGGGAAAGATAAATTATCGGAAGCTATAAATAACGTATTTTCGTCAAGACATAACATGGCAAAGTTTAGAATGAAATAGCCCTGGGAGTCAGGAGACAGGAGACAGGAGATAAGAGCTAATACCATGTCCGGTTGAACAGTTAGAAATAACGACACGACGCAGGAGTCACCGAGTCAGGAGGAAAGAAAGAAGAAGAAGGAAGAAGGAAGTTTTTTATCACGCTATTAACCGGACATTATATTAAGAGGGAAGAGGGAAGAGGGAAAAAAGAAAAATTCCACAAAATACGCAGATTTTTCCTTAAAATTGATGCGCCAGAAGACTTAACTATAGTAATTATATAGATATAAAATGGGTTCTATAAGTATTCAACCGGACATGATATTAAACAAGGGTTTCGTATTTTGCTTTACCTCACCAGACAATAAGTAACGATCAATTACCAATGAGTAGTTATGAATTTTTAGCTGTTAATAATTCATTGCTCTGATACAGATTAGTTTATTGTTGCCAATAAATAAATACTATGACTATGGAGAGGAAGTAGATTCCGAACTTGGTTTAATACCATTATCTTCTAGCAAAACTATTGGTATTTGACTAGGGTCTACTTGATTACTTTGTTCTTGCATAATAGTTTTAGCTTGGCTAGGATCGAAGTAACGACTAAAATCATCTTTTTCATTACCAAGCCTTTCTGTCGTACTTTGAATTTCAGAGTCGATTACCTGTAGCTTTTCTTGAATAGATTGGTAATGAGGCCACAATTTGAATAAAGCTGAAGTTGCACACAGAGAAAGCACAAGATTAGTTAACAATTTAACTGTGGTTTCAATTGTTATATCTAAATAAACAGACTGTCTTTTTTTGGAGACAACTCTGGGTTTTATTTTGCCACGGGTATTTTGAGAGACATGAGAGGTTTGAATAGGTTTGAGAGCTTGCATAATTTTTTTTCAGATAGTTTACTAATAATTTTGTTTGTGGATAATCATAATTGTTTGTGTCTCAAACATTAAGATGAACTTAAAAGTCAATTTTTTTTTGTTTCATCTTCTATTTTCGGATGACTTCAACAATAGTATAAAATTGCTAGTTGACTTTTTTGAATAAGCTGCTTTTTCAGTGAGTGAATTCAGAGAACTGTTATTTTCACAATTCATTTAAATAACTTAAGCTTTCGTGATTTAATAGTAATACAGAGTCATTTTATTCTAGATTTTGGCAATGAATTTATGTACTTTCAGACAGCGAAATATCAAATTCCTCAAGCTTGAAATAACCTGGTTTCGTAAATAAAGAAAATGGCACAGTTTAGAATGAAATAGCCCTGATAGATAGTAAGAGTATACAAAAATATTAAATATCTTGAATATTTATATGATATAGCACGATGCAGATAGAATTTTGAGAAAATTAATATTATTTTGATTTTTTCCTTGTATCGATCACTAAAGTAAAATTTCTAGATTCAAAGCCCTTAGATTAATCTATGGAAATCTATAGAAAGAAAAAAAAAGAATTATTTGGACACACAAAGCAGTCAGCATTGCGATAGAAGCGCTTGTGAAGTATTCCTTCACCTATAGTAATCTGAGGACTACAATACTTCCTCAACTAATCACGCCTACCGCTACACTTTTCTTGCGGTGCTACGCTATTTATTGATTATTGATGGAGTTTCCCTTCAGCCTTTTGCCTTCTTTAACAATTTTTGCTATTCTGCTTTTCCATAAAAAACCTGCCCCAAAAGTTTTGATCTTGCTGATTTATAAAATCATGCTTTGTATTAGCTAAAAAGCAAAAATTTTATCACCTGTCAAGAAGTAATTTTGGGGACAGATTTTAGATGAGCTTTGCTAACAAGATTTTACTTGTACAATTCCGTGGAAAGTCGGAATGCTAAGATTCCTGGGATTAAGGCAATTACTAAAGCAACTAATACTTGGGTATCAGATAAAGGCATAGTTCAAAAACTCCTACTTTTTGCAGTTAATTTTCCATATTCTACCCACGAGGTGGTTCTTCTGCCAACGTTTTGATAACTTATTTTGCTCGCCTAACTCCCTAAATCTGTTGTTATTTGTCTAGCTATAGGGTTTACCCTCCTCCCAGGATCGGATCAAATATTTAAGGTATGTTAAGATAAATTAAGAAAAAAAAACTTTTTTCAATAAAATAGAATTTTCAATTTGAATTCTAAGTTAACAAGTAGTTAAGGAAAACATTTTTAGTGCAGAATATATTGGTTGAATCTTCCTTCCATATTTGGATGGATAATCTACTTCTACTGGCCATACTGGTAATCTTGGAGGCAGTATTATCAGCAGATAATGCAATTGCTTTGGCCTCAATATCCCAAAGCTTAGAAAACAAAAAGTTACAGCGTAAGGCACTTAATATTGGTTTACTAGTTGCTTTTGCGCTACGAATGGGGATGATTATTGCTGCCACCTTCGTAATCGACTTCTGGCAGTTTGAAGTGGTCGGTGCTGTGTATCTCTTATGGCTAGTTTTTCAATTCTTTACATCTGAGGAAGACGATCGAGGAGAACATCGTGGCCCAAAATATACATCTCTTTGGCAAGTGATTCCTTTGATTGCTATGACAGATTTAGCCTTTTCTCTTGATAGTGTAACTACAGCGATCGCTATTTCGGAAGAAACATGGCTAATACTTACAGGTGCAGCTTTAGGAATTATTGCCTTAAGATTTCTTGCAGGACTTTTTATTAGTTGGTTAGAAGAATTTCGATACTTAGAAACTGCTGGGTATATTACAGTGGGATTAGTGGGAATTAGGTTATTGGTTAGAGTCATTAATCCAGCAATAGTACCTCCGGAATGGTTAATGATTTCTGTAATTGCGATGATATTTATGTGGGGATTTTCTCAGCGCAATACTCGTCAGTCAGAAACAGAAAGTTACAACTAATTCCTAAAATTTTAGCTCCCTGGTTAAGGGAGCTAATTTAATAATTGATAATAGCAGACAAGAAAGCTTGTCTACTCTAATTTATTCAACTATCCACTGACTTAAAGTTGGCTGCCATCCTGCTAATTCTTCCTCTTTAAACCAGAGGCTTATTTCTCTTTGAGCAGTCTCAATCGCATCAGAGCCATGTATAAGATTACGACCGATACTAATTCCATAATCACCGCGTATTGTACCAGGCTCTGAACTCAAAGGATTGGTTGCCCCAATAATTTTTCTTGCAGATGCAACGACCCCTTCACCTTCCCAGACCATTGCTACTATTGGGCTAGAAATAATAAAGTCTACCAACCCATTAAAAAAAGGTCTTTCCCGGTGAACATCATAATGCTTTTCAGCTAGTTCGCGACTTACCATCATCATTTTCAGACCAACTAGGGTAAAACCTTTTGTTTCAAAGCGAGTGATAATCGGGCCTACAAGTCCTCGTTGGACACCATCGGGTTTAATAGCTATGAAGGTGCGTTCCAAACCAATACTCCTCAAAAATTTGCTTAATACATAATACAGATTAACCTGATTTGAGTCTCTATTCCATAAAAGTTAAGGACTAATAGAAGCTTTGAATCTAGAGTTTTATAGTAGGATTGAGGATTTAGACAAAGTAATAAGTATAAGAATTACAGAAACATACTATCTATAGCAAAATAGCAAATCAAAACTATAACGTCTTATATACAGTGTTTAGAACTGAACTAATAAGTAAGTCCTAAATTATTCAATTTATAGACTTATCTATTTATTTATCGCAGTCCTGGGGGTGGTTGTGTAAAAATATCTCACAGAAAAGAAAAGGTAACCGCTCCGTCAGGCAACAGGCAACATAGCAAATCAAAACTATAACCTCTTATATATCTTATATATATAGTGTAGTGTTTAGAACTGAACTAATAAGTAAGTCCTAAAGTATTCAATTTATAGACTTATCTATTTATTTATCGCAGTCCTGGGGGTGGTTGTGTAAAAATATCTCACAGAAAAGAAAAGGCAACCGCTCCGTCAGACAACAGGCAAAATAGTTTCAGATTTTTTATCTATGTTGTGATTTTGCCACAATCTATTTAGGATTGCTATATATATAAAAAAACACTATTTATCCTATAGCACTACAGTTTTTACTTACTATATTTAGTGTTCGTTGCTAATTCCTAAAATATATCACTGATTAAGTTAAAATAATTGCAAATTTAATCTAACATCTAACACAAAATGGATTCACAATCAACAATAGCTCAAAACACCTCTGAAATTTCAAAAAATACGTCATTAACGAATACTTCTAAAACAGAAGTCGATCGAATTGACTCTCAACAAAAACAATCATGGACAATTGAAGATAGCGAAAAATTGTATAGAATTCAAGGGTGGGGTAATCCCTATTTCTCAATTAACTCCGCTGGTCATATTACTGTTTCTCCGAAAGGAGATTTAGGTGGCTCTATCGACCTCTATGAACTTGTTGAATCTATCAAACAACGTAATATAGGCATACCCTTAATTATTAGATTTTCAGATATTCTTGAAGATAGAATTGAGCGATTAAATGCTTGTTTTTCTAAAGCGATCGCTCGTTATAAATATCAAAATACATATCGAGGTGTATTTCCTGTTAAATGTAATCAACATCGTCAATTAGTAGAAGACGTAGTTAAATTTGGCCAGCCGCATAAATTTGGCTTAGAAGCAGGTTCAAAACCTGAATTATTAATTGCTATAGCTACCTTAAATACTCCTGGTGCTTTAATAATTTGTAATGGTTATAAAGACCGAGAATATATTGAGACAGCAATGCTTGCTCAAAGATTAGGAAAAACACCAATAATTGTAATTGAACAGGTAGAAGAAGTACAGTTAGCAATCGAAGCTAGTCAAAAATTAAATATTAAACCAGTAGTTGGAGTCAGGGTAAAACTTAGCACGAAAGGTATAGGTCGTTGGGCAGGCACTACTGGCGATCGCGCTAAATTTGGTTTAAATATTCCGGAAATAATTCAGGTTGTTAATCAGTTAAAAAATGCTGGTATTTTAGACTCTTTACAGCTATTGCATTTTCATATTGGTTCTCAAATTTCTGCAATTAGTGTGATTAAAGATGCCATTAGAGAAGCAAGTCAAATTTATGTGGAATTAGCTCAACTTGGAGCTAATATGAAATATTTAGATGTGGGTGGTGGTTTAGGAGTTGATTATGATGGCTCTAAAACTAATTTTTATGCCTCCAAAAATTATGATATGCAGAACTATGCTAATGATATTGTGGCAGAAGTTAAAGAAGCTTGTGAAGAGAAAAAAATATTACCACCAATATTAGTGAGTGAAAGTGGAAGAGCTGTTGCATCCCATCAATCAGTTATAGTTTTTGATGTGTTAGGAGTTAGTCAAGTTCCAAAAGCAGAACCTACAGTAATTGGAAAAGACCAGCATTTAATTTTACAAAATCTCTACGAAACTTATCAATCTATTAGCAAAAATAATTATCAGGAAGCATATCACGACGCTATTCAATTCAAAGAAGAATCCATTAGTCTGTTTAATTTTGGTTATCTTAATATTAGCGATCGCGCAAAAGTAGAGCAACTATACTGGGGATGTTTTAGGAAGATTCAAGAGATATTAAAAAGCTCTGAATATATTCCAGATGATTTGGAAGAACTGGAAAAAATCATGGCATCTATTTATTACATTAATCTATCTGTTTTCCAATCTGCCCCCGACAGTTGGGCGATTAATCAACTATTTCCAATTATGCCTATTCATCGGTTAGATGAAGAGCCTAATGAAAGAGCTATATTAGCCGACCTTACTTGCGATAGTGATGGAAAAATCGAGCATTTTATTGATTTGCGAGAGGTCAAGTCATTATTAGAATTACATTCTCTTAAACCTCGTAATAAATCTTCCCAATCTTCAGCAACTCAAATATCAGAAAATTCCAAGATAAGCATTAATTCTACCTTTGAACCTTACTATTTAGCCATGTTTCTTGGAGGTGCTTACCAAGAAATAATGGGTAATCTACATAACTTATTTGGTGATGTTAATGTTGTGCATATTAAATTAACCCCATCAGGTTACAAAATCGAACAGGTGATTAAAGGTGACACAATGACAGAAGTACTGAATTATGTTCAGTATAATTCTGATGGTTTAGTGGAAAGTATTCGTCGGCAAACTGAGCAAGCTTTACAAGAGGAAAAAATCACTATCAAAGAGTCACGAATGCTACTACAAAATTATGAGCGTAGTCTCAGCAGTTATACTTATCTTAGTGATTAAAAAAAAATCAAGAGCTAGAAAGCACAAATAAGTAAGTAGGTGGGGATAATTAAGGATTAAACAGTTGTAGGGTGGGCAATGCCTATAAGTGTTTTTGTATAAAGGTTTTAGCTGACTACGCGCATTGCCCACATTATGCGTTTATTTATGCCGACCTACTTACCTAGGCAAAATTAATTACCTAATGTGATTAGCTGTGATTTTTACCGAATAATTAAGGTAAAAAGGTCGAGTAGGGTGCGTTAGACGGCTAAAATCTAAGCTGTCAAAGGTATTTAACAATCCGTCGCAGGGCACCATTTTAGATGTGTCGGTCCACTAGGCAAAATTAATTACCTAATGTGATTAGCTGTGATTTTTACAATATAGATAGTTTAGCTTGAGAGTATGTGTAATTAATTTTGCATGACTACTTATATTGATTTTATTTTCTACATTTTTCTGAGATGAATAGAATCTATTTAGGGTTTGCTGAAAAAGTCTTTTTGTAGAGGATAGGACTCAGGATAAATGTAGTTTACAGAAGAGGTAGGAGGAATAATTGTCTGATTTTTTTTTGCTCTTGTTTGCTGAAAATGTTATTTTTTTCAGCTTTATAGAACCCAAAAGATAGCGTTTTTTTCGCCCCAAAAAGGCTCAAGCATTTATAAATAAATATAGCACTACGCATTAAGATGTCTGATATTTCTTTGTTGCCATAAGAGAGCTGTTGCCTTTTCCTACCGGAATGCTGCGTAAACAACCCAAATTTATTGTCCTAATATCATGTCCGGATAGTTAGTCATAAAAAACTTTCCCCTTCTATTTCCCTTCTATTTCCCTCCTGACTCCTGACTCCTGACTCCTCCGTTATTATTTATAACTATTCAACCGGAGTGATATAACTAATTAACGTAATGCTATCAAAGCTTTGAGAGTTAATCGGCAACCCCCTAGTTAGATTAATAAAAAAAACTAGGGGCAGCAGATTAATAACCCTAGTTTTTCTGTCTGTAAGTCAGGTTAATTACTATAATTAACCAATGGAAAATTGACAATTGATATGATAATTAATTAATCGGGTTTAAAGACTCTTCTTTTAAGAATAAAAAGTCAATAATTTTATCCTGGGTATCAATCCTCTTCCCTTAAGACAGAGGTAATTATCAATTATCAATTATTAAACAACCTAGTTTCAAGCTTTTTTCTTGACAAAAAGATTCCACTGTACTTTCCTAATATCATTGACATACTCCCGACGTTGCGCTTAGGCGACACCGCGGGATTCTTCAACTCGCATGCGGAGTCGCTGTTTATACAGAGGTGATGCCCTCCCCCTGTTTTTTCTAAAAAAACATGGGTCGCTATCCCATACGACGTTCCCCTTATAGCTGCCGCTAGGCTCCGCCAACGGGAGAGGGCGGGACTTCCCGCTGTTTTTGTTAAAAAATCAACTACCATTTTCCCTCAGAATATTCTTTATTTCATCTTCTTCAGGAGGATTAGAAGGGAAAGGATGACGAGCATCAGTAATTAGCCAATCAAGAGCAGCAGCTTGAACATCAATAGCTGCTCCAGTTTTATCCACACAATAGCGACCAAATACTAACTTATCAACCAAACGAACTCCTGGACCTAAACGAGAATATTCAAAAATGACACTACTGCTAACAGTAGCTCCACTACAAATCCAGCAATTCGGGCCAATCATGCTAGGTCCAACAATTTTTGCTCCATCTTCAATTCTGGTCATACCACCGATATATACAGGCCCTTGGATATCCACCTTATCCCAGTCAACCGCTACATTTAAGCCAGTAAAAATTCCTGGAAATACCTCCTTACCAGGAATAGAAACATTCTTAACTTGCCCCATAAGTACATCACTAATTGCTCGCCAGTAGTCCGGAACTTTACCAATATCCACCCACTCAAAATCCATTGCCACACCATAAAAAGGTGCTCCTATCTCTACTAATTTCGGGAACAACTGACTGCCAATATCAAATTCAACACCAGAAGGAATATAATCAAGCACTTCTGGCTCAAAGATATAAATACCAGTATTTATATTGGTACTGAGAGCTTCTTCAACCTTAGGCTTTTCCTGAAAAGCTTGAATTCGACCTGTTTCATCCGTTACGACAACTCCATAGCTAGAAACCTTTTCGCGAGGAATAGATTTCATAATCACAGTAGCCATTGAGCCTTTTTCCTTGTGCCACTTGAGAGCAGCCGTCAAGTCCAAATCAATTAAAGCGTCGCCACAAAGCACTATAAATGTATCGTCAAAATAAGGATAGAAATCTTGAATTCGCTTCATCCCACCAGCAGAACCCAGTGCAGCTCCAATCAAATTTCCATCTTCTATTCGTCCTTCAAAAGAATAGCCAATATGCACCCCAAACCTTTGACCATCACGAAAATAGTCTTCTATTTCCTTAGCTAAATGGCTAACATTAACCATAATCTTGTCAAAACCATGTTGACGAAGTAACTCTACCAAAAATTCCATTACTGGTTTTTGTAAAATTGGAATCATCGGTTTAGGAATGCGATAAGTAATTGGACGAACGCGTGTTCCCTTACCTGCAGCCAGAATCATGGCCTTCATTTGATTTTCCTCCACCTTTTAAAAATACTTTTAGTTCTGTTCAAAACCCACGCTTTAAACTCCGTAAAAACCTCAGCTTAACTTACGCAAAAGCGAGGTGGGAATTTTTTTGTTTCCCTATTCAAAGGTAAATCGGTGAAGTACCTAATGCCAATAATATTGCAGTCTTCCTGCTGTTAATTTCAGCGGGCTGGGTAAACAAGAATCCTGCGGTAGGATAATCTTTGTGGCTTTAAACCAGAAAATATGTCAATATTCTGGTGAAGCTGAAGGAAGAGTACGAATTTTCAAGTCTTGATAAAATTCCTCTTGGGATAACTCAACCTTTGATTGAGCTGAAAGCAGTAGTAGTGCCCAAAATGCCCCTACTCGGTCGGAATGTATTGGGACATTTGTCTGTTCCTTTTGCTCCTCATGGTTAACAGCTTGAAACTGTAAGGCTGAAGACCATAATTCTAAGAGATGGTCGAATTCTAACCAGCCTTCACTTATCTCTGGTAATTTCCCTAGCAGAAATTGCTCTAGGTCACTGGCAGTTTCTACCAGATTTTCCTGGTGGGCAAGTTCGGCAATGACTCTAGCAGCCTCAGCTCGTGCCTTTGAGCTAGTTCTACGAGTACGAGGACGTACTTTCCTCTCCTCTATGGTAGACCCGATAAGCTGTAACTGCTCGATTAGCTCTTGAAGAGTTACTCGACGTTTCCGTTTTGAAGGAGCTACAGGACGACGACGTAGTTGTTGCTCTAGTCGTATGGGTGTTTTTGCTCCTCCTACATTTTCCTCAGATTCTAAAATTTCTGCTTCTTCAGATATCTCTGTATTTGCTTCAGATGATTCTGAATTAGCAAGGTGATCTGCTTTGAGCCAAACTAATATTGATGCGTACAAAAATGCTTGGCCTGAGTTAGATAGATTGGCAAAATCGTCTCCTTCTTTAATATCTGACTCAGGAGCAAGTTTGCTTAAGTAGCGATCGATTACTTCGATTACTTGGACATCCCACGGATTAATTTCTCCCTTTTCTGCTAAATCTATTAATAGGGCAATTCCTTCTGAAAGGGTTTCTGATACTTGGGGAACTGCAACTGTCATGGCCTTTGCTTTTTCTATACTTTACTTTTACTTAATAACTGTAATTTCCAGACTAGCCTCGATATTTTCTATAATTTTAAGAGTGAACAAATCCTCTCTAGTTTCTGAGTTGCAATACAAAGAAAATTTACCAGATTTCAACTTATCAGTGAAAGTAATAAACATATAATCATCTGATAATTTCCAACCGGATTGTTTATATTCAAAAGACCTTGAGTGCTTTTTGAATTTAGGATATCCTTTTTTCTGAACACCTTCTCTACAACGGCGATAGAAGTTGCTAATGGAAGCCTAAGCCACCTCTGCAGGCGCTTGTCTGGCCGATAAATTCAGCTTTTTGACGAAGGAAAACTCATCTGCTAGTTCCTTACTCAGCTTATATAAACGAGACTTATTCACCCCTTGATTATTTATCCAGTATCGTAAAGCTTTATTTCTGATAAATTGTGCCGTACGGATAGCTTCATTCAGAGATTTATCATTGATTTAAAGTCCTATTCAATAACTTGGCTTCTCTAACTAACATTGCTATATTTTTGGTTTGTATTTTATTATTTTATAATAGTTTTTTAAAGATAAAACTATTAGCTGAAAAAAAATATAGAAAAAGTCGCCCTGGAAGGGGGAGGCACCGACCCCAGTTTTTTGGTAAAAAGTGTGGGATTTCTACATAGGAAAACAAATTAAACAGAGGTAAAGATTGAGAGTAAATCAAGCTAAGTGTTTAGCTTCTAGGTTACTTCATCTGGAAAACTTCAAAAAAATACCAATAAATATAAGTGTGGAAAAATGGATCTAGGATTTGACACATCAAACATTCTGAAGTTATTTTCATCAATTAACTACCTAGATTCAATTACACTCTATTTACAGATTAGAATCGTTAATTAAATAAGACCGGAAATATCTGATTTGCACCTTGGTAACTTCAGCACTTTAATTAATATTCTCCGGACTTATTCTGTTCCCATTCCTTACTGATTAACCTACTTGATTTTCAGCGGTTTATGCTGAGGTAGATTTTCCTACTTCAGATAAAGTTTCTGCTGATGGTAAACTAGGTTTTTCATTCAGTTCTGCTTGATAACGTTCTATATCTTCTTCTAGTTCTTCAATGCGTCGATTTCTGCGACGAATTTCCCGCATTTCTCCTAAACTTGCGATAGTACGTTCCATTCTTGACCACAAATTGAATAACCATGCTAAAACAGCTCCTAATCCTGTAGCAATAATTAGTTCTACAGATAATGGAGCTTTTAGCTCAATACCTTGAATAATTTTGATGGTTGTTAGTTCAGTATTCTGTAAACTGAATAAAACTAACGCTAAACAAACTAAGAAAATCAGCAAAAAGTTTATCGGTCTCATTGTTTTGTATCAACTGATGCTTTAATTGCCAACATTTAGTTTATACCTGGTTAGTATAAATTGGCAATATATCTTCAAAAACCAGATAATAATTTAATTGACAAACTATAGAGTTTGTGATATTTGCCTAGACGGAGGAATCAATGTGGATGAATTTATTTAAGTAAGTAGTTTTATTTATTTCTGGAGAGTACAAAGTTCTCCTGAAAAAGGATTTACTTGAAAGGCTGAAAGTATTGCTAAGAATGGCTTACAGCACCTACAGTTGAAAGTAGAGAGTTTCTAATATCGAGATAGCTAAAAGCCTTAGCTAGCAATAGTTATTCCAATAACTTCGCACTGTCTAGTTATTTATTTATTTATTTATTTACTTTTTTTATTTATTTTAAAGCATCTACTTTTTTTTTCCTATTCCTAAAACTGGTAATATTTTATATTTTAAAGCTATACCACCATAAACAAATGCCACGATTAAAATTGCACCTATTCCTATAGGACTAGGAATCCAAAATACAGCGTCTAAGGTATTTAATTCTCCTGGCTTTAATGTCCAGATAATCTGATGGTTATCCTGAGAATATATGACATTTTTTCCTGTCTCTTGAATATTGGTAAAACCCCAGGGAGTTATTAATCTAAACTGCAAATCTAATAATCGGCCTGAATTCAAAACTATATTGCTATTGGCTGTAGATAATACTGATAGGGATTCCAAATCTAAATTCATGCTCAATTTATTCCGCAGAGCCAAGAATAAATTCTGCTGACTAACTTCAATATGAGATATTAACCTAGGTAAATTTGCTTCGATATCCTCAGAATAATTTTCTTCATCTTCTGATTCTATGGGTTGGAAAAAACGATTAAACTTTTCCTCCAGATCGGCCCCATTACTAAATGGTATTGTAACTATAATTTCTTGATTAGATATCTTTTTAGTTTTCCCCTGTAAATTTTTAACTCTAGTTTCCACACTATTTAACCACTCGGAAACCACTTCTCCACTAAAATTAATTAACTTGTCCGATAGTTTAATATGCTGAACAATTTCACCATGAGTTTGACTCTCAAAATTTATTCCTACTTCATATTGAACACACCCGCTCAATAGTAAAATAGCGCATAAACTAATAAATATAAGTTTGAATACCTTCATATTTTCTAACTTTGCCTTGCTGCTACACCTAGTTTTTGGAATAAGATAGATGGTAGATAGTAACCACCACCAACTAATTCTGGAACATTACCTATATCTACAAGATTTTGAAATGCCTCAAAAATATTACCTGCCACCATTGTATTCTTAACTCGTCCTGTTATTTCACCTTTTTCGACCTTATAACCTAAATCTAAATTGACAGAAAATTCTCCTGCTAGTTGATTTGATTGACCAGCCCCCAAAACTTGATCTACTATTAATCCTGATTCTATATTGCCAATCAATTCACTTTCTGAACTAGACCCAGGACTAATACTAAGATTAACTAAACCAGGACTTGGCTGAGATAGTCCACCCCGAAAACCGTTGCCAGTGGACTTGCATTTGGCACGAGATGCCCATTTTTGGTCCCAATAGAAATTTTTCAAAGTACCTGCTTCGATGAAATTTTTGACCGTAGTTTCAATACCTTCATCATCAAATGGACAAGCATACGGCCCTATATTAGGGTCTTCAAATAGAGTAAAGCAAGGGTCAAACAGAGTTTCTCCTATTTTATTTGTTAGAGGAGAGGCTTTCTGAACCACTACTTGTCCAGACAAGACAGTTTTAAATAGTCTGGCGATCGCCCTTGCTACTGCTCTGGGAGTAAAAAATACAGGAAAAGTACCACTGCTAATCTTAGCTGAATTTTCAGCCCACCGATATTTTTGTACTAACTTTTGTAGAAGTTGATCGATATCTAAGGGGTGATTACTGACCACATCTGAAACGGATATATTGAGAAAGTCTTCATCCTGAACCAAATTACCAGAAATACTAGCACTGAGTAATTGATTTGATCTACTGGCATATAGGTTAGTATTGGTCAAAATTTTGACATTTGTGGTGCGGATATTAAAATTAACATCCACCAGGATATTTGAATTGTAACTATGAACTCCCTCAATAATTTGTTGACCTGATTCTATTAATTCATCAATTTGAGGTAAGCTATAAGTTATTTTAGGGGAATTAAAATCTAAAGAGCGAGCAAATTTCCATTCGGCTATATCACCTACTTTTGATGTTTGAATAGCTGCATCAACTAAATCTTCAATTCTGGTCAAATCTGTAGAACTAGCAAAACCCAATCTTCCTCGATAAATTAATCTCAGAGCCACCCCTTGTTTTGCCTTAGTTTGTAGAGACTTCAAACGATTATTTTCAAATTTTATTGGTGTATCTTGAGTTGATAAATAATAGACTTCTACAGCTTCAGCTTTTTGACTAGCTAGTTTCAGAATTTGGTCTAGAGTTGAATCACTCACAGTAATTTT
The DNA here is from genome assembly GCA_049647275.1 of Microcoleaceae cyanobacterium. Lineage (GTDB taxonomy): Bacteria > Cyanobacteriota > Cyanobacteriia > Cyanobacteriales > Microcoleaceae > JASJEE01. Next base: position 11,510 of record JBARXI010000345.1, on the reverse strand, counting down.
TATCAACCTTCAAAATTAAAATTCATCGTAACTTTGTGCCATACTAGAATCATTATCGCGTTTGGAACCTAGTAAATCCAGTTTGTCCACCCTAATTACTGGCTTAGAACGATTTGCCCCTGTGTTACGATCTTCCCAATATTCAAACTTCAATGAACCTTTAACTCCAATCAAGCTACCCTTACGAACATAATCTGCAGCAATTTCTGCAGTTTTGCCCCATATTTCCAAATTGAACCAGTCTGGTTGGTCACTCTTACTGGTGGGACGATTTACCGCCAGGGTTAAGTTACATACTACACGGCCTGACTCAAAGTATTTAACATTAGGGTCTCCACCTACTCTACCCACTAAAGTCACAACATTTAGACTCATGTACTTTTATTCATAAAATTATAATTTTACATCTACGAGAATATCCTAAGAGGACTAATTAATCAACCCGCTCCTTATAGAATACTTCCTCCGGATTTTTTCCCCTGGTTATTGCACTATGAAAGTAAGGAAACTTAAACTAGCCCGAATAATTTTTAATTCAGTCTGGCTAAACTGAGGAGTCACAAAAATAAGATAGTCCACCTCAGATATATTTCTGGATAAATTATTACCAAAAAATTAGGTATAAAGCCTCATTCTTCTAGGCGACTTTAGACTATATCTAGTCTCAAAAAGCCTCGAATATGAAGCTAGACTGCGTACCTGCGGTAGATAAAAAAGGTTTAGTAAAGGCTAGTCGGTAGGCTGAATATTCTTGATAGTGAATACCATAGATAAAACAGCTAACGAAACGAAATGAGTAGCCCAAACCAAAAAACTTTAAACTTTTTCGAGACATTATATAAAGTATCGTGGGGCAAACGATAACCCTAGGTTTTATCTCCTAGTGCATTTCTGGAAGTATTGCCTGATCGACTAAATTAGGCTCGTTCATTGGTTCAATTAGAACGATGAAAAAGTTTAAATATTGCCAGTCATGGATAGTTTATTTTAAGGTTTATTCCTGAACAAGAAAACCTTGAAAGTAATTTCAAAAATCCACTTAATTTTACGGAGTGGAGAAGATTAAACAAAGTAGCATTTGATTTTGGGGGTCAAAAGCCAGTGGGTCTGATAAATCGCTTTTCCTTATCTCGGGATATGGGAATTGACTTGGGTACTGCTAATACACTTGTATATGTATCTGGTAAGGGTATTGTTCTTCAAGAGCCATCTGTGGTGGCTGTTGACCAAGAGTTAAAAACTGCCATAGCAGTCGGAGAAGATGCAAAAAAAATGTTGGGACGAACTCCGTCCAATGTAATTGCTGTGAGACCCCTACGGGATGGGGTAATTGCTGATTTTGACATCGCAGAATTAATGCTTAAGCATTTTATTCGGCGAGTCCATGAAGGAAAAACTTTAGTTTCTCCGAGAATTGTGATTGGTATTCCCAGTGGAGTAACAGGTGTTGAAAGACGGGCTGTAATGGAAGCTGCTGCTCAAGCAGGGGCTAGGGATGTTAGGTTAATTGATGAACCTGTAGCTGCTGCCATTGGCGCAGGTTTGCCGGTGGCCGAACCTACTGGTAATATGATTGTGGATATTGGTGGGGGAACTACGGAAGTTGCTGTTCTTAGTTTACAAGGTACTGTTCTTAGTGAGTCTGTGCGTGTAGCTGGTGATGAACTTAATGATGCTATTACCCACTATATGAAAAAAGTCCATAATTTGGTAATAGGTGAGCGAACTGCCGAAGATATTAAGATTAAGTTGGGTTCAGCTTATCCTACTCAAGATGATAATGAAGGGGGAATGGAAGTTAGAGGACTACATTTACTTTCAGGTTTACCAAGAACTGTAACAGTTAAAAGTGGAGAAATTCGAGAAAGTATGACTGAGCCTCTATCTATAATTGTGGAGGCAGTTAAGCGAACTTTGGAACGTACTCCTCCTGAGTTAGCGGCAGATATTATTGACAGAGGTATTATGTTGGCTGGTGGGGGCGCTCTATTAAAGGGGATAGATACTTTGATTAGCCATGAAACTGGTATTGTTACCCATATTGCAGCAGATCCTCTTTGTTGTGTGGTTTTGGGAACTGGTCGTGTTTTGGAGAATTTTAAACAGCTTGAACGGGTTTTTAGTGGACCAGTGCGCTGAATTCTGGTTATTTTAATTGATAGCTCACTGAGAAGTTTTTTTCAGAAAAGTTTTTTTTATTATGACTAGAGACAATCGTTAAGTCTAGCTGAATGCTGAATATAGATATAATTCACTAATACGATTAGTTATAAATAGCTAATTGCTAATTTTAACACTAGGCTATTAGCCATTAAATATCTGCAAAAAAGAATTTAGAGACGTTCTATGGAATGTCTCTACAAGGGTTTTAGAAAAGGCATCATATTTAATTTCCACGCCTGCCTATGTCTATTAGCAAATATATTTAGTTTAGAGCACTGAATTCAAAACAAAGCATCCTGTTTTGAATTCAATCAAACAGTAACATTTTAAAGTAGTAGCAAATATCAACGGTTTTACTAATGCAAATATTGCGTCGTCGAAGCTTAAAACTGATGAGAAAAGCTGCATTTTTACTTCTAGCAGTGAGTGCAGCTTTTTGGGTTAGACAAACTCAAGCTTCTGTATTATTTGAAATTTATCATTGGATTAGTCTTCCATTTCAGCCTAGCGCTGTTCAAGAAGAAATATTAGTTAATGCTCGTATACAAGAACTTGAAATTAAATTACAGGAATTAGAAAAACAAAATAGTAGTCTTAAACAACTTTTAAACTATACAAAAACTAAAAAACCTAAAGGAATAGTTGCTCCTGTTGTGGGTAGAAGTGCAGACTACTGGTGGAAACAAGTAACTCTAGGAAGAGGCAGTCAAGATGGTGTTCAAAAAGACTCTATTGTGATGGGAGCTGGTGGGGTTGTAGGTAGAATAACTAATGTAACACCTCATACTAGTCAGGTATTATTAGTCAGCGATCCAACTAGTAAGGTTGGTGTGGCAATTATCCGGAGTCGTCAAATGGGTTTTATGCGTGGTAAGGCAGATAATATGGCTGTCATGGAATTTTTTGATGATGTTCCTGATGTGAAAGTTGGTGATGTTATATCTACTTCTGCTTATAGTCAATTGTTTCCGGCTGGTTGGCCTATAGGCAAGGTTGAGTCAGTTAATTTAACTAAGACTCCAGCTCCAGAAGCTGTGATTAAGTTATCAGCACCTCTTAATACTTTGGAATGGGTTAATGTCTATCCAAATAAACAAGATGAAACGGAAAAATAATCATGTTAATTCCTGTATTAACAGGGAAGTAAAACAACCTGAAAAAGGAAACATGATTGAATATGTATGGATACTTTTTGAGTAGATTAATGGGTGTATCATTAAAAATTTTTCTTGATTTTTTATTTGGTCTCAAGACCGACTAACTGTATAAATTATCTTTCTCAAAGATTGAATAATTAACTAATTTTCAAATTATTAAATATACTAAAATTTCGATGCCTAATTTATCTCAGCAGACATTTTTAAAACCATTGATAACTATTATTTCTGTGCTGCTTTGTACACAGTTATTACTAACTCGTATCCCCGGAATGGAAATTTTGGGCATAGGGCCTAACTGGTTATTAATCTGGGTAGTTGCTTGGAGTAGTCAGAGTTCAATTTTTGAAGGTTTAGTGGCTGGCTTGGCTTTGGGATTAGTTCAAGATGGTATGACTGCTCCCTATCCTACTCATACTATTTCTTTAGCTTTGGTGGGATTTATCACAGCTCTTTTACAGAAGCAACGTTATCTTCAGGAAGATTTTATTTCAGTGGCTTTAGTAACATTTATTATGACTATTGTTGCAGAAACAATTATCGCACTTCAGTTTGGATTAATGGGAAATCAAACTTTTACAGAAATTTGGGTTTACCATCAGCGAGTTGCTTTGGGAGCTGCGGTTATTAGTAGTCTTTGGGCTCCTGTGATTCATTTTCCGTTGAGTCAATTTTGGAAAGTAAAAAATAATTAAGTATTAGGTAAATCGCTTCTTTTCCTAAACAATATAATCTTATATAGTGATTATCGCACTTCAGTTTGGATTAATGGGAAATCAAACTTTTACAGAAATTTGGGTTTACCATCAACGAATTGCTGGAGCTGCGGTTATTAAGTAGTCTTTGGGCTCCTGTGATTCATTTTCCGTTGAGTCAATTTTGGAAAGTAAAAAATAATTAACTATTAGGTAAATCGCCTGCTTTCCTAAACAATATAATCTTATATAGTGATTATCGCACTTTAGTTGGGATTAATGGGAAATCAAACTTTTACAGAAATTTGGGTTTACCATCAACGAATTGCTGGAGCTGCGGTTATTAAGTAGTCTTTGGGCTCCTGTGATTCGTTTTCCGTTGAGTCAATTTTGGAAAGTAAAAAATAATTAAGTATTAGGTAAATCGCCTGCTTTCCTAAACAACGTAACCTTAAATAGACATCTCCGGAAATTAAAATTTAACAACCGTTTTACAAGAGTTTCAGGTTAATTATCGGAGATGTCTAATATAGTAGATGTTGAATTGTGGAATCTGAGTTATAGCAGGTAGCAAGAAGTAGTAAGTCTGAAGTAGGGGGAGTCCAAGAATAAATGAATTGTTTTTTGCGATTCCTTTAATGTAGGCTAGAGTTGAAACGTTGTGCTACGCAATTTTTTTATAGGGTCTGCCTTATTCCTTTTTCAATATGGTATGATTTGGCTAAAAATTTCACTTTTTCACTTTTCTTTACTAGGATTTAACAATTAAGTTATGCCTAAAATTAACAGCAAATACCTTTTAGATTATGACTAGTGACTCCTGAAAATAAGCACCTACACAAAATTGATTACCTAATCTAATGTCCTGTAACCCTTGCAGTAAAAAGGTTTCTGTGTTGGAAAATGTGTAATTAATTTTGTTTACCTGCTTATCTGAAAAGATTACATATAAAATATCTGAAAAGATTACATATAAAATATATATTGATACCGTTCGATAAGTAACTATATAGCGGTTCTCATCTTTTATGAAGTACAGTATTTTTTCTATTTCTTATTTATTATTTCGGCGTTGGTGAATCAAGCTATGAAATCTAAATTTGTCAAATATAAAATGCTTTTAAATTAGGAGTTAGGTAATCGCCATTTCAATAAAAATCATAGCCAAAATCACCAACGCCCTTATTTCTTATTCCCTTATTTCTTATTCCCTGTTGCCTGTTGCCTGTTGCCTGTTGCCAAAAATATAAAACTTGTGTGTCTCACTAAGAGCGAGAAATGCTATATACATTGTTTGTTAATGTAAATCTTAAAAAAATCAGGATTATCTCAGGTAAAGACAAGCTAAAAGCTAATGTGTAAGGCTACCAATTAAATTAAAGAGAGTAGTATCAAACAGAATTTATCAAATAAACTGTTATTGTTCAAATTGTCAATTCAAAATAACCACTGTCTATGCTAAAAAGTGCCGACTTTGTAAATAACCCAGAAATTAGCCGAGTACAAGTGCTAAGTGAAGCACTGCCTTACATTCAAAAGTTTGCTGGTCGTAAAGTAGTAGTTAAATACGGAGGTGCGGCCATGAAAGATAGTAAGCTAAAAGATAAAGTAATGAGGGACATTGTATTATTATCCTGTGTCGGTATACGTCCCATTGTTGTTCATGGTGGTGGCCCAGAAATTAACTCTTGGTTGGGTAAACTAGGAATTGAACCCCAGTTTAAAGATGGTTTGCGGGTGACTGATGAAGCTACTATGGAAGTAGTAGAGATGGTATTGGTGGGGAAAGTTAATAAAGAAATTGTTTCTCTAATCAATCAAGCTGGTGGGTCCGCTGTGGGTTTGTGTGGCAAGGATGCTAACTTAATTAAAGCACGTCCAGAAGGAAGAGAGGGAATTGGTTTTGTTGGAGAAGTCAGCAACATCAAAATTGAAATTTTACAGTCATTGGTTGATAATGGCTATATTCCAGTAGTGTCTAGCGTCGCTGCTGACGATCGAGGACAAGCCTATAATATTAATGCTGATACAGTGGCAGGTGAAATTGCTGCTGCTATGGACGCAGAAAAGTTAATTCTTCTCACAGATACAGCCGGAATTTTAGAAGACTATCATAACCCAGATAGTTTAATTGTGAAGTTAGATATTCAAGAAGCTAGAGGGTTAATCAAAAAAGGCGTAGTATCTGGAGGGATGATTCCTAAAGTAAATTGTTGTGTGCGGAGTTTGGCTCAAGGAGTTCGAGCAGCTCACATTGTTGATGGTAGAGTTCCCCATGTACTTTTACAAGAAATTTTTACAGATTCTGGAGTTGGCTCAATGATAGTGGCATAGGTCTGGTACGGGGATAATTGTAAATTAGTCAATGGTATTAGAATTAACTTCCCCAGTATAAATATTGTCCCGTGCAGATAAATCTGATGCCAAATTAGAATCTTCTGTTAAGTTGGTCGGAGCGATAGAGTTGTTGGGATGATGATTTAATCTAGTATTTTTGTGAGAAGATGATTGAGGATGTTTTAATGACTTCCTCGTCTTTTCTTTAGCTTTTGGTTTACCAGTGAAAGTTTTCCAGGCTACGTTGATACCGGTAAAGATACTTTTGGTAGTCTTTTGAACTTGTTCGGTTTGTTGGCGAACATTACAAAGACTTTCATCGACTTGCTTAACTATTTCTCCTGCACTTTGGACACCATCATTGACATCATCAGTTAACTCACTGATTTCTATGCCAGTGAGACGAATTGTTTCTAAGGTTGGTGGTAGTTCGCGAGCTAGGGTGTCAGCTAATTTTTCTATGCTACGAGCAGCTCTTGCTAATGCTAGCATTGCTGGTAGAGTAACTATTAGTACGGTGGTTAGACTAAATGCAACTAATAATAGGGACAATCCTAGCCAAAACAGAGGGTCAGTCACAAGGGTTTCGTTTCAGCAAGATAAAAGGATAACATAACAATAATAATAGGTGCATTTAGAAATATATTTACTTTTCTTCATCTGCCACTGTCGATACTTGAGAGTTATTTATTTGTTCTTGGTATAATATTTGTCTTTCTTTTTGACTAGCTTCCAATCCAGCAGCGATCGCTTCTTTACATTTGACTACGAATCCAACCAGAGAATTAGCAGCAGAATCTGAGATGTGATTGGCTTGAAATTGGGCACTGGTGGACAAGTCTTCTGCCAACTCTGGCAAGGCTGATAAAGATTTTTTTAGTAACTTTTGTGTTTGTTTGCCATTTCTTGGGGCAATCAATAAGCCTGTTAATGTACCAATCGCCGAACCTAGCAGGAGACCACCGATGAATAAGCCAGACTTTTTAGTTGACATCTTGAATATTTCTTAATTTATACACCTAACCTAATCACAGTTTATAACACTATTGACTGCTCCCCGTAGCTGTTGCCGAGGGGATTCTAAGTTGATACTACGCAACAGCGATTTATCCGTGTTGCTCCGTCTGTTCTTAGCTGACCAAAGATATATTCTGATGTCGGACAAGTCAAAGTGCCCCTACACAGTCGGCTTAAGTTTAACTTTAGCTTTCTGCTTACTTTTGCGATTATATTTGCAGCTCCATTACAGTCTGCATTAATCAACCAATTATTACCAGTTCTATACAAACCACGCTTTATTCTTTTTCCTGACGGTTTCCAATCATCGGGTTTCTCACCATAACTTGGTAGATAGTCACCATCTAAAAATGAAGCTAGACTTGTATAACTTTCCTCAATTTCTACAAATATAATTCCATACTCTTCACATAACTGACCTATTCTTTCAGAGAGTCTACCAGTAGGAATTGGTACAAATTCTGAATTACTTTTCTTTCCTAATTTTATTTCATTTTTCTGACCTTGATTCCAGCCAAATACAATAGTACCAATATTATTTTTTAAACAATGATTAATAACTATTCTGGCTGCTTTATTAATACCATCACGGATTTGGTTGCGAGGAACGAAGCAATCACGCTTTTCTGTAATGGCAGCTAGTTTCTTTGACCAAAATCCTTGAGGCTGATTTTCTTTAATAGTTGATATCTGTTTGTTGTACCAACGATTCATTGATTTGACTTGTTTACCATCCACTATCAAACTAGTACCAACGTTAGATACACAAGTCAACCAATTATTTAAACCATGGTCTATTCCTAATACATTTTCTGGATTTAATTGAGGTTTAACTACTACTTTTTTTTCATAGACAAATTCCCAATAAAAACATCTGTTTCTCGGTAAAAGCCTCAGTTCTTTGAGAGTAGAAAATGCTAGATTACTAGGCATTGGAATTAAAAAGCTATCTACTCCAAACCAGCGTTTACAGGTATTACCTAGCGGTACTCTAATTTTATTACCCTTAAGTTTTAATGCTTGTTTGGGGTAACTAACTGTAGCTAATCCTCCTTTTCCTTTCTTTCTATAGTTAGGTATTCTGGGTCGGTTTGTGATTTTACCTTCACTATAGGCTTTAATTAGACCATAATAAGAGCGAAATGATTCAGCTACAGTTCTCAATATTTGTTGTGCTGCTTGAGAATGTAAAACTTTGTAATGATAGTTGTTTTTGTAGACCTTTTCCAAGTCATATTTGCCAATACCTTTTTGAGACTTAAAATATAATTGTCTGGCATAATATATTCCCATGTTAGTTAACTTGTGAGACTGTTCACACAAGAATGTTAAGATAGGAATTAATTCGGAATTTTTACCTACTAAAACTTGCTGACAAGAGTACATTTGAAACGGGCGTGGGAAAAGTTATTGTTAATAATAACAGAGGATAACTAAAGTTGTCTAGTATCAACGATTGGCTTGTTTTCATCCCCTGGTTAAAACACGGAGGCCTTCAACGTCGCTTTTCGGTAATTTTCTCTGAAAACTACCTAAAGTTTTATATTTTACCGCCAAACCCTACGGAGACGATGCCAAATCCTACTGAGCAACCAAAACATGGCCATCAATTCCTGGACTTGTTTGATTTGTAACTTTAACTGTCCATATAGTTTTCGTAGTCTATTTGCCTTCTGTTTGCGGAGCTGAAAAAAATTAGGTGATTTTTTGAGAAGATTATCGGTACAGTTTTCTATTAAATTTAGAGTTTGTTCGACTTGCAGCAATATTTGCCGAAATTTCCAGATTCTCCAAGCAAGGTAAAAGCACAAGATAGATATTAGTATATTAATTTCAATTACTAACCACAGCATTTTTTACCAACAATAAATTTAAACCAGAAATCAAACTATAAGTACTTACTGCTAAATCAAAGACTATAGCTGGGGGTCTCCAGCCGATAAATTAGCATAATTAATGCCAGGAGGCGGACTTGAACCGCCGACACGAGGATTTTCAGTCCTCTGCTCTACCGACTGAGCTATCCCGGCTTTTTTTCCACTGCTTAACTATCCTAACAAACTCAATGGAATTTTGACAAGTACCTGAGCAAATTTTTTTCTAAATTAGCTGTTAGTCCATTCGTTTGTCCAAATTTTGTCTTCCACCCCCATTGAAACTGCTCTGATTTTTTGGGCCTAAAAGTATTAACCTATAGTATCATTTTTAGCTAAGTAGGTCGGCATAAATAAACGCATAATGTGGGCAATGCGCGCAGTCAGCTAAAACCTTTAGACAAAGACACTTATAGCCATTGCCCACCCTACAACTGTTTGATCTTTAATTATGCCCACCTACTTAAGACCTGTAAAATGTCAATTTCAGCTTCGATCTTCCCTGTTTCTTATCCCAAGTTTTGAATGACTTTTATCTCCTTTAACTACGCTCTATTTTTAGTAATAGTGCTTGGACTTTACTGGTTAATGCCACGGCAGTCTTGGCGAGTTTTTCTACTACTAATTGCCAGTTTATTTTTTTATGGCACTATTCAACCTAAATATATTCCGCTTTTATTAATCATTACTCTATTAAATTTTTATTTAGCCCAGGCTATTGGCGAACCTACAGACTGGCGCATTGCGAATAAACAATGGAACCGCCGTCGCTTATTCTTATTGTGGTTTGGTATTATCTGCAATGTCTCACTATTACTAAGCTTTAAATATATACCTTTTCTGTTGAATAGTATTGGCATAGTTTACCAAGTAGCTAATATTTTAGAAACTGCTACTTGGATTGAAAGTAATATAATTGCACCTTTAGGACTAAGTTTTTTCTGCTTTGAATGTATTGCCTATTTAATTGATGTTTATCGAGGCGCACCTGCGGCTTATTCTCTACTAGAATTTACCTGTTATAAATTGTTTTTTCCTAAACTGATTTCTGGTCCAATTACTCGTTATCATTATCTGCAAAATCAGCTAGGAATGCTCGGCAAAAAAACTCCCCAAGTTTCTGTAAAAATACCAGCCTTAAAATTTCCAGCTTTAGAACAAATAACAGAGGGAATTTGGATGATTGCAACTGGAGCAGTCAAAAAAGCATTAATAGCTGATAATTTAGGAATTTTTGTAGACTTGAGTTTTAATAATTTACAAAGAGCAGGAAGTGGTGATTTGTGGTTGGCTACTGTTGCCTATGGATTACAACTTTATTTAGATTTTAGTGCTTATGTTGATATTGCTCGTGGTACGGCTTTTTTGATGGGTTTAAGTTTGCCGGAAAATTTTGATTTTCCTTATTTCACCACTAATATAGGGGAATTTTGGCGACGCTGGCATATGACTTTAGGAGATTGGTTGAGAAATTATTTATATTTTCCTTTGGGAGGTTCGAGGGTTAGTTTAGTTGGTACCTGTTTGAATTTATTAATTGTAATGTTAGTTGCTGGAATTTGGCATGGTGCAGCTTGGGGATTTATTGTTTGGGGAATTTTACATGGTTTGGCATTAGTAATTCATCGGTTAATAGACTCTGTTTCTAAGCAGTTTAATTTACAAAAAATCTGGGAGAGTTTGCCAGGAATTTTGCTCGGTTGGTTGTTAACTCAAAGTATGGTTTTTGGGGCTTGGATATTTTTTAGATTACCAAATTTAAGGGATTCTGGTTGGGTGTTTTCTCATTGGTGGGGTTATGATGCTGATGTTCAATTTGCTGATAAGGTTTTTTTGGAGGCAATGGGTTTGGAAAGGTTACAGTTGGTATGGTTAATTTGTCTAGTTTTGGTGGCAATGGCAGTTAATTATTGGTTTCACCGCGGTTTGAAGTTGCAGTTAAATTGGCATTTGAAGCTGTTGTTAGTGCCTATGTTTTTGTTTGCTGTTTGGTTGCTGGCTCCGGAAGGTTTGCCTTATATTTATTTTGATTTTTAACTGTTTTGAGATGAATTGATTAAACTACTATTTTTATTATCGGCGACGACTCAAATTTTCATTTCATATTATCCACCAGTTTATATCACTAATTTGCCGACTCTGAATTAATGAATTAAATGTCTACTTATCACCAAACTTTTTCAAATTCTAGTTTGACTTCAACAGCTTCTGTTTATTTACCTATTGATAAAAGCCGAGGGCTTTGTCACACAAAAATTTTCCATCTC
>JBARXI010000344.1:0-17940 GCA_049647275.1 Microcoleaceae cyanobacterium | reverse complement strand
TTTATAACTAAAACCCAACTATTACACACTTAAATAAAACTTAAATAAGTGTAATTTTAATCGAAGGACATTTCAGTTCAGAGAATAGATACTCAGATAATAATTGATGCTTTAGTTGATAAATAGTTTGACCTAAAATAGTTGCCAATTTCTTCAAAAAATTCCAGGCCAACATGGCACAAGCAATATGATTTCTTTGGATTTTACTCAAACGACATTGACAACTTTCCAGTCCTGTTAATTGTTTAATTTCTCGATTGATCTCTTCAATTTTCCATCTAGTTTGGATTTCAAATTCAACAGCCTCTTGCAGAGGAGCTACGCTATCATCACTACAGGACTGATTCTGGTCATTAGTAGTAATATATTCTGCTGAAGTTGGTAGAAACAGTAACCCAGAATAATTTCACTTTTTTGTCCCTGGGAAAACCTCGACCGGTTGATAATTTTTCGTATAGACTAACTCCTGTTCACTCCAGATTAAATTTTCTAGGTTTTCATATTTTCTGACTCCACCTGTATCATCGACTAAACGATTCTTTTTTAATGGACAATAATAAATTTTTCCTAAATTATCAATCAGTGCCATTAGTGTTTGAGAACTATACCAACTATCCATTAATACTGTTTTAAATGCTATTTTTTTCTTTTCAACTAGAGCTAAAATCATTTCTTTAACATGATCTATTTTACCTTCTTTATCATTTTCTGGGTCATAAATACGATAATTTATAACCCAAAAATGTTCAATTTCTGGATTAAAGTATAAGCAATTAACTACTCCTATACCTTTAATTACTCCATGTTCATTACCACTATATTGACGTCGAACAAGTGCCTCTTTACAGAGGAGCTGCGCTATCAATATGCTGAGAATACTCTTTATTAATAACTGTATCGTCAAAAATCAAATAACCATTAGTAGAAGTTACAATTTCTTCTTGTACATTTTTCCACAAAATTTCTGCTCCTAAATCAATACTTTTTAAATAACGATTAATAGTATCATGGCTGACTTTTTCCAAATGATTAGCAAGATTTGTCAGAGTATAATTTTTCTGACTACTTATTAAATATTGACAATATTGTATATAATTAAAGTCCATCTCAAGAATATTCATAATTTTTTTTGATTATACATTATTCTGCTTGATAATATGGATAAAATTAGCTTAATTTTTTTAGTAATTAAAGTGTTTTGTTGAGGATGCGATCGCAGCAGTTAACAGATGTTATAAGTGAAACGGTATCGCAAAGTTTGACTGTATGCCTCAAATCTAAATACAGACAGATTATAATTCTCAAGCACTATATATAGTGTCTTTGCGTAAGTCCTGTTAATATTAAATTATAGCTATAGCAATTCCTATACTGGTGAGGTAAAAAATTCTAGATTTTAGGGAACAGGAAACACCGGATCTGGGAATAGGGAATAGCGAAAAATGCAAGTGTACCTCACTAGCCTGAGAAACGCTATATCTGTATTTAGCAACCATGGATTTATCATCCTACCGAATAATTAATAATTAATAATTAATAGTTAATAATTAAACAATTCAGGTTTAAAGCCGACCCTTTTAAGGGGATAAAATCAAAAATTTTCCTTAAGTGTCAATCCCATTCTTAAAAGAAGGGGTAATTATTAATTGTTAATTGCTGAACAGCAACAACTATAAAATTTTGCTAATATCAAGTCTAATTAACTAAACGTAATAAAAATGCTATCCGTGTGTCTCAAAAGAATCTCGAAAATTTCCTCCTACTCCCTCTCTTGGTGCGCGTTCCCTCGGACGCGCACCAAGAGAGACAACAGAGGAATGTCCGCGCCCTTAATGCGTAGTGCTATATAAAGCAATAGTCGCATCAAGGATAAAAAAGAAAAAAATCCTTTTAGTCAATGCTTTGTTTTTGAACAAAGGAAATTATTAATTGTTCAATGCCCTTGGTTTGCCTAAAATATTTGTGTTTTCATGGTATCAATATTTAGTTAAGAAAAAATAATTAGCAGGTAGTTAAAATATGAAAAGACGAATTTGGCTATATATACTAATATTTGTATTAATACCCACTGTTACCTTAGCAGCACAACCAGAAGCAGGAGATACTTTCATCAACAGCATCGATCGAGGTTTTTCTAGTTTTGTCGATGTAATCTCTAGCATCCTCTTTTTCAGTATTGCTGGCTTTCCTTTAATTGTTTTATGGTTAATTATTGGTGCGATTTTTTTCACCATCCGGATGCAATTTATCAATATTCGAGCTTTCAAACACGCTATTGATATTGTCAGAGGCAGATACGACGACCCCGACGACCAAGGGGAAGTCTCCCACTTTCAGGCTTTGGCTACCGCATTGTCAGGAACAGTAGGATTAGGAAATATCGCAGGTGTGGCTGTGGCTGTGAGTATTGGCGGGCCTGGCGCTGTTTTGTGGATGACGGTTGCTGGTTTCTTAGGCATGAGTACCAAATTTGTTGAATGTACCCTTGCTCAAAAATATCGGATAGTTAAGCCAGATGGTACAATCTCTGGTGGACCGATGCGCTACCTATCCGCAGGTTTAGCAGAAATGGGGCAGGCAACTTTAGGCAGAGTTCTCGCCGTGCTTTTCTCTGTGTTGTGCATTTGTGGTGCTTTTGGTGGTGCTAATATGTTCCAAGCTAATCAGTCTTACGGTGCAGTTTCCACTGTATTACCAGGGTTGCCTAGTTGGGTTTATGGTTTGGTTTTGGTAGTTTTGGTGGGGCTGGTGATTATTGGTGGCATTCAGCGCATTGGTATGGTGGCTGGTACTCTTGTCCCTTTGATGTGTATGCTTTATGTTTTGGCTTCTCTATTTATTCTCTTGGCTAATATTACCGAAATTCCTGGGGCGATCGCTACTATTATCTCTGGTGCTTTTTCTCCTGAAGCTGTAGAAGGTGGAATTATTCGGGTAATTATTCAGGGGTTTCAACGTTCGGTTTTTTCTAATGAAGCGGGTGTGGGTTCGGCGGCGATCGCTCACTCGGCTGCTAGAACTGATGAACCTATTCGAGAGGGTTTGGTGGCACTGTTGGAGCCATTTATTGATACTATTGTGGTCTGTAATATGACAGCTTTAGTAATTGTGATTACTGGTGTATATAATGCTGATGAGTTTGCTGCTTTGCGAGAAGCAAAAAAAGGGGCGGAGTTAACTTCTGCAGCTTTTGGCACTGTCTTGGACTGGTTTCCAATTTTGTTGGCGATCGCTGTTTTCTGTTTTGCGTTTTCGACGATGATTTCTTGGAGTTACTACGGCGAACGTTGTTGGGATTATTTATCTGGTGGTAGGGGGTTAATTATTTACAAAATATTGTTTTTAGTTGCTGCTTTTATTGGATCTGTATCTAACCCCTCTTCTGTGATTGATTTTAGTGATGCTACTCTACTTTCGATGGCTTTTCCTAATATTTTGGGTGGCTATTTTTTATCTGGTCAAGTAGCAAAAGATTTACAAAATTATATGGGTCGTCTCAGTAAAGGAGAGATGATACCTATTAAGTAAAATAGTTCTGTTTATCGATATAAATACAATGAGTATATTTCCTAAAAAGTCTGTACTTGTACCCATAGATTTTTCCGAAGAATCTGTTGGGGCAATTAATGTAGCTCTAGAATTTGTTGAAGATACTTCTCATTTATGGGTTCTTCATGTGTTGTCTCCTCTTAATCCTGCTGAACCAGGAGTCAGGTGGCATACTGTTGATGACCAGACTCGCAAACAGCATATTGAAAAGGTATTTCGTGAACGGGTTCAAGGAGTTGAATATGAGGGTATTAATTTTAGTGTAGGGTTTGGAACTCCTGGTCCAGAAATTTTAGATTATGCTCAGGAAAAAAAAGTGGAGTTAATTGTTATTCCTTCCCACGGACATACTGGCATTGGTAGATTTTTACTAGGGTCTGTTGCTGAACGGGTTGTCAGGTATTCTCATTGCCCTGTTTTAGTTCTGCGAAAGTAAGCCCATTACATCTTCTTTATTAACTTTAATTAAGAGGACTATCCTGAATGATAATTACCAGAAGCAATCTATTTAGGTTGTTGCTCCTGGTATTACATTGATAACTTTGAATAACTGCGAGGTGAAAAACTCTGATTTTCCTTAGTTTGCTCAACCCCATCAGAAGTGAAGCAAATTTTTATTATTTAGTACTCACCTAAAGCAGACATTGTACGAGGTCCAACGATTCCATCTGGCCTTAAGCCATGATCGCGTTGGAATGCTTTAACTGCACGCTTAGTCTTTGAACCAAAATAGCCAGTTGCACGATGATGATTAAAATAGCCCATCTCTCCTAGTTGGTGCTGCAACTTAGATACTTTATATCCACGGTTACCGTGCTTTAGATAAGAACTATGACGACGCTTTCCCTTATAAGAAGCATTGCTATATTTAGGACTATGACCATCACGGCCATAGCCCTGTTCATAACCACCACCACAGGGGTCGTAGCAATTAGCAGAAGCAGTATTAGCAGTTGCGTTCAGAGCACCTAAAACAGTAGCTGCTGATAGGATACCCATCATGCCTAAGCTAGAAAACTTTTTCCAGTTTATGGCCTCAAAGGTTGGTTCAACTGTAGAATTTGCTTCGGTGGTAGCTAGATGAGAATATGCGAGTATTTCCATAATTCCTCTAATGAGTAATATTTGACAACATCATAATGCATAATGTGAGCGCCTACTCTTTGCCTTTTTGCAATTTGGGCACTTCTGTAGTGCGACACTCAAAAAAGTACATTGTACATTTTATGTTTGACGAATGCCCAAAATTAGGCTTGCAACTAAAGAAATGATTAGATTTCCTTAGTTGCAATACTAGGCTACCATGTTAGGTAGAATATTTGAGTATAAAGATTCAAAAAAATTTTAAGAATCCTAAATTACCCATTATTTGTGGACTTTAGAGGTAACTCTAAAATTAGTAGTCGTAGCAGTCGCCACCACCACCGTAGCCACCACCACCGTAGCCACCACCACCGTAGCTACCGTAGCGACGACCAGAGCGACCATAGCGATTGGAGCGGCCGTAGGTACGTCCATAAGTCCGGCGAATAACTTTAACTTTCTTGTAGTAGCTACCATAGCTACGACCATAACTACGAGAGCCACCGTAGCTACTATTACTATTACCATAGCCACCACCATAATAAGCAGAAGCAGAATCAGCAGTGACGCCCATTGCTCCAACTACAGTAGCAGTAGATAGCAAGCCCATCATACCAACGCTAGAGAGCTTTGTGAAATCTACGCAAACTGTAAACTCTTTATCGGCAGAGTCTTCTTCATTGAAGGCTAGGTGAGAAAATGCTAATGTTTCCATAAACTCCTTGGTTAGTTAAATTTAGATGAACTAATACAGGTCAAAATTGAACCTGAGCAATAACTACATCTTCTATGCCTCTGTATCGGGACAATTCTTCCAAGATGCAAAAATTGCTTTTGAGATTTAGTAGATGTACTCCCGCTGTATGCCAAAGCTATATTGACTACTCCCCGGACTCAAGTCACGGAGATTCTAGAGGAGTTGTTCCACAACAGAATTTTAACCCAATTGTCGAACATCTGCTAGCTTTCACTGGATATTATCATCGAGTGGGAGCAGTCAAAGATCGCCTATACGCTTTGAGATGCTGGCTTTAAATACCACATACATTGCGCTTACTCTCGATCTGTACGTTTGCTTTCAGAATGGTTTTACCCTACTAGTCGGGCGCTCAAATATATCCTTGTTGCCTAGAAGTTGTTAGCTTTGGTCTTTGGAAAAACTATTCTCCTAGTTTCCTACTGACGGAAGTTTCACCTCTACTAGCAAAGATTAACTGTGGCCAACCTTAATTCCTACTCGCTTGGATATCTAATAGCACAGGAAAGATTTAACTGTCAAGCGTAAACGGCTCTCTAGTTGTCATCCCCGCTCTAAATAAAAAGCTTAGGCTCTCAACTTCGCTTTTATGTAATTAAAAACTTGGGATGAAGGCAGTTCGTTATAAATGGACTTTTCGGAGTTATCTAAAATTTGACTGTAAGATTGTTGTATCATGTTAAATCTCTAAAAGCAAGTTTTTTTATGTTTTAGTGAAAAAAAAACCATATTTTGAAAAATAACAATATACTTGACATTTTGAAATATCACTCTAATTACTGGAAACTGCTACCCCATATTTATGACCATTGGCCAATAATTGTGAAAGCATTAACCTGTACATTGGTCTTTACAATTTTCTGGCCAATTTTAGCTTGGCTAATCGGTGAAATGGCAGGTTATATCGGTAGGGGAGATGTGGGAGCGATCGCTCAACTTGCAGGACTAACAGCCATCATTTTTTTTATCAAGGGTACTGTACAATATGGTCAAGATACCCTCATGGCCAAAGCAGCTTTAAACATTGCCCTAGACTTGCGTAAACAAGTTTATTCCCACCTTCAAACACTTAATATTAGTTACTTTGAAACAGCTAAAACTGGCGATCTTTCTTATAGACTTACAGAAGATGTAGACCGGACAGCAGAAGTCATTAATAAATTCTTTCATCAATTTGTACCTTGCATTTTGCAATTAATAGTAGTGCTAGGTTATATGATTTATCTGAACTGGCAGTTAACTCTAGCAACTTTCATAATTGCACCGATGATGGCTTTATTAATCGGTTGGTTTGGGGAACAGCTACTTTCTTTTTCTCACAAAAGTCAACATCATATTTCTAATTTATCAGCTTTACTGACAGAAGTATTTAGTGGTATTAGAATAGTACAAGCATTTGCTGCCGAGGAATATCAAATAGCTAAGTTTTCTGTAGAAGCTGAACAAAACCGACAAGCAAAATATATGGCAGAAAAGGTAAAAGCACTCCAGTTTGTTGTAGTTGGTTTTTTGGAAGCAATGAGTGTGGTTTTTCTGTTTTTATTAGGAGGATGGCAAATATCTCAAGGAAATCTCACCGGAGAAGGTTTTATTAGTTACCTTACAGGGGTAGCTTTGTTAATCGATCCTATTTCTTTAACCACAAGTAATTATAGTGACTTTAAACAAGGTGAAGCATCTTGCGATCGCATTTTTGAACTATTAGCAATTAAACCTAAAGTCATAGAAAAACTAGATGCAACTGCTCTGCCTCGGGTCATAGGAAAAGTTGAATATCGGAATGTGCAATTTGGCTATAAACCTGAAAAAAAGATTCTACAAAATCTGAATTTGTTAGTAAAATCAGGAGAAATAATTGCTCTTGTAGGAGCTTCCGGAGCTGGAAAAACTACAATTGTTAATCTGCTGCCGAGATTTTACGATATTCATTCAGGAGAAATATTAATTGATGATAAAAATATTAAAGAAGTTACTCTGACAAGTCTGAGAAGACAAATTGGAATAGTACCTCAAGAAGTAACATTATTTTCCGGAACAATCGCACAAAATATTGCTTTTGGTCAACTAGATTATGATATTGAGGCTGTAAAAGAAGCAGCTAAAATTGCTAATGCTCATCAGTTTGTTATGAAGCTTCCAGAAGGTTATAAAACTTGGGTGGGTGAACGTGGAGTTAACTTGTCTGGAGGGCAACGACAAAGAATAGCGATCGCTCGTGCAGTATTAGAAAATCCCAGGATATTAATATTAGATGAAGCTACCTCTGCCCTAGATTCAGAATCTGAATCTTTAGTACAGGAAGCATTAGAAAGGTTGATGAAAGAAAGAACAGTATTTATTATTGCTCATCGGCTAGCAACGGTACGTCGAGCTAATCGGATTCTGGTGATGGAAGATGGCAAAATTTTAGAGTCAGGCACACATCAAGAATTATTAGAAAAAGGCGAACTTTATGCTCGTTTTTATCATCAACAGTTTAGTGGGATTTTTTCCCAAGGCCCTAGGTAATAAGTAATACTAAATCCGGTTTAGATAGAACCTTTATTATGAAGTTAAGGCAGAAGGCAGAGGGCAGAAGGCATTAGTTATAGTGCGATTCGTTTAACCTAAAATAATCTGAAAGGTTTATGGGACGGTTACTACAGCCTCCAAGGCTGTAACAACTGATTACACTTGAGGTGCAAGTCCTCCCTCTCGATGCAAGAGTGAAAGCATTTAATAATATTTCAAATTCCCCTTTGAAAGGTAGGGCTGTTTCATTTTAGAATAAGAGGGAGTAGGGTTCTCTGAGCGGGGAGCCGGGGAGATTTTTTGGTTAAATAATCAATCTGGATTTTGATAAAATTTGTCGGGATACAGTTTTTCGGTACACAGGAAATGTCAGCTATTTCAGTTGATTTTATACAGGTTTAATCAAAAATTTCCCAGCTTAATATACTGATTTTTTTTTTAGTTAAAAAAGGCTTTATATCCCTTTCTCCCTACTCCTGTTCTCCCGAATAACCTCTCAAACAGTTTTTCTTCAATTGGAAACAGCCCTGCCCTTTGAAAGGGGGGTAAGGGAGCATGGGAAGGGAACTAGGGGGTTAGGTGTGATGATTTATGACAAAAACATGAAACAGCCTGGCCCCTGAAGGGGGAAGCTTGAAACCCAATTTTTTGATAAATCTTAGGAATATTATACTTCCAAACCTTAGCCTAGAGATATGGGGCGAATCCCAAATCCCAAATTCCAAATCCCAAATCCCATAATCCAATGACAGAAGAACGAGCATATTGGCTAGCATGGGCACAAATTAGCGGTATTGGCCCGATTGCCCTGCAACGTTTGCAACAACACTTTGGTAACTTGGCAAAAGCTTGGACAGCAACAGGGGCAGAATTAGGCCAGATAGCAGGATTTGGCTACCAGAAAATAGAGAAAATAGTTGAACAGCGATCGCGGCTCAACCCTCAACAACTCCTAGAAAAACATAAGGCCCAAAATCCTAATTTCTGGACTCCTATAGACCCAAACTATCCACGCCTGCTCCAAGAAATCCCCACACCCCCGCCCCTACTATATTACCGAGGCGTAGTTGACCGCCAAGAAACTCTAGGTATCACCCCCACAGTAGGAATAGTCGGCACCCGTCACCCCAGCGAATATGGTCGCCGTTGGACTCGGAAAATAAGTTCAATTCTGGCCAAAAGTGGGTTTACAATCGTTTCAGGGTTAGCTGCAGGTATTGATACCGAAGCTCATACTGCTTGTTTAGAAGTTGGAGGGCGGACTATTGCAGTTTTCGGCAATGGAGTTGATATGGTTTATCCAAAGACAAATAAAACTCTCGCAGAGTGGGTGGTTAAAAAGGGGTTAGCTGTGAGTGAATATCCGGCTGGTACTAAACCAAATCCTCGACATTTTCCCCAACGTAATAGAATTGTTGCTGGTTTGAGTCGGGCTCTTTTAATTATGGAGGCTCCTGAGCGATCGGGTGCTTTAATTACTGCAGATATAGCTAATGAATTTGGTCGAGATGTTTATGTTTTGCCGGCCCGTTTAGATGATGAAAACTCTTATGGTTGTTTGCAGTTAATTAATAAGGGCGCAGAGGTAATTCCGATTACTATGGAGAAATTATTAGAAATGTTGGGAGCTATGCCGTCATTAGATGTGGATGTGGCAGATTCTTCAGAACAGTTAAGTTTAGAATTTGAGCAAAAAGCAGAGACTTCTATGTCAGATTTAGAACCTATTTTAACAAAAGTTTTTCAGCAGATTTCTTCTGAACCTATTTATTTAGATTTAATCGTGCAAAATACAGGTTTATCATCAGGTGAAGTTTCTAGTTCTCTTTTACAATTAGAATTATTAGGATTAGTTACTCAGTTACCAGGAATGCGCTATCAACGCTATTAGCAATTGTAATTCCAAGACTATAATAATTTTGTTTAAGACAATATTCAACAATTAACAATTACCTCTTTTTTTCAAGCAGGGTAAGCGGATCTAAATTTATATCACTAGATACAGACAAAAATCCTCAAGTTTTAGCTACTTATTAATTTTCTACTTAAAGAAGCTTCGATTAGCGTAAATTTTGGACAAAACCTAGTCTAAATAGTTCCGATAGATGTTTACTTACATAAAAGCTCAAATGTCTTGCCTGATTTTTGGTTAAAGTCAAATTTATAGACTCCTTCATGCCTTCTATAAATGCTCAAACCAGGATTTTAATAGAGTTTGAGATGCGCTAACCCTGTCTTTTCAAGGAGAGGTAATATAGAATCCGGTTAAATACTTATCATATCTGTGCTCCGAAGGCAGAGGGCAGAGGGCAGAGGGCAGAAGGCAGAAGGCAGAAGGCAGAAGGGAAGGAGTAAGATTAGAAGGCAAAAGGGAAGGAGTAAGATTAGAAGGCACTTATGTTTTCGATAACTGATTATCCGGATTTGATATAATTATTAATTGTTAATTATTAATTGTTGAACAACCTCCCCAAATTCATATTACTAGATGTATTCAACTATTAGCCCAATTTGGATATTAAAAAGCAACCTTGATGAATCCCATAAATAGCTTCATAAAATCCTTTTATCGCTTCCTCCTTATAAATTACTTTTATCGCCATAAACTGCAAAGAATCACTCAATTATTATTAGGATTTAATCTAATATTTTTAATATTAAATCTACCAATTGAACAGTCAACGGCAGCACCTCCAGATTTTATTCCCACTTGCCCCAAGGCTCCACTTTCAGAACTACCTCAGCCTCCTCTATCTCAAACTAAACCTAGTCTTCCTAGTCTTTGGTTAGCAGACAATTTTTTTGGTGAAGAAATTCTCAATACCTGGTTTGTTAGCTCCGATGATACCTGGGTAATTTTAATCATAAATTCCTTAATTTGGAGACGGCAAGATTATTTAGCTCATTATCAATTTGTCAATTACTTTGGTACTGTAGCGAGACAATATGGTTATAATCTCAAAGTATGCGAAATTCTACAAAAAAAACCAATAGCAGCTTACATTTGTGATTTTGAAACTGCGCCTTTAGATTGTCAGATAGAACTAGAATCTAGATTTGGGTCAAGTTTTTTGAATCCACTAAAAAAATTTCCAATTCTGGAAAATGAACAATAGACCTCGCCACAGTTATAAATAAAAAGTACATCTTTTTTTTATCCATTTTTAATTAGGCAAATTCCGCTGGATCGAAGAGGTTTATAATTTTGCAGTTCCTGGTTGATCTGGTATAACGAACGGGGAGAACTGGGTGAATCTGTGTCACCTTTTGCTTACTCCCAGACTCCCTAAAACCATAAATATATGGTTGGAAACTACTGTATCTATTGCCTGTTTCCTAGCTTCATAAGTAATATCAAATCCTTTTAATTCGGTATAAAAAAAATGTCCGTTCTCCATAATTACCAAACCTTGTCTTATCTCTTCTCTCCTGACTCCTAACTCTTAACTAACTATACCGATGCTAGGGGATTTGTATAATACCAATTTCAGAAAATATTGCTTGCTAAAAGGTATTTGTTGGTAGGAGTAAGGAAAAGTACACATTCCTTAATGTTTTTGCACTGATTTGAACGTCATAATCTTTATTAAACGTATAAAGCCCTGATGATTGTGGTAATACAATATATGCTGTGCAAAAACATCAAAAACAATTACCCTATACCAGGAAAATATTACCACTAAAAGCAGATAAATTTATAGTAAAAACAAAATTAAACAGCTTTTTTTTATAAGGTACTTCCAGAAAAATCAACTACTAAAAAGGTAATATAGCGTTTCTTGAACTCATGAGGAACACCTCATATCTCCATATTATTTTCTACAGGAAAAGAGATAAAATTTATTTTACCTCACAAGTATGATAATTGCTATAAGATAAATAATTATATTACTCAGACTGTCAATATAGCATCCCGGGTAGAGGTTGTGAGATATTTCGGTTTATTGATTTATTAGTTCTACCTACCACCTACTACCAAGACACACCAAAAATACAGGGCTATTTCATTCTAAACTGTGCCATGTTATGTATTTACGAAAATACGTTATTTCGAGCTTTAGAAAATTTATCTTTCGCTATCTGAAAGTAAGTAAATTCATTGCTAAAATCTAGAATGAAATGACCCTACCAAAAATAGGATAGCTATATTTGCTTGAAAAGAAAAATCTCAGCTCAATACACATCAATAGTTCTGAAATTAATATTATGTGGCACAAACAAGAATCTTCTGTAGTCGCTCTGAGCTTATTAGTTGCCCTTTTCCTCAGCCCAATGGCAACCCTACTTAAATCAGAGTCAACTTTAGCACAACCTACCAAAACAGAATCATCCCCTCTACCTGTCAAACTACCAGAAGAAGTTCCCGTAGACACAAACCTGCGCATCGATGGCTCCACCAGTATGGCAGTCATTAATCAGGCCCTAAAACAAAGCTTTGAGGAAAACTACCCCAATGCGAAAGTAACAATGAGTTACCGGGGAACTGATGCAGCTCTTAAAGCTTTAGTTGATAAAAAAACTTTTTCCATTCTGGTCTTTTCTTTCCTTCTGCCTCCCCCCCTTTCAAAGGGGGGTAGGGGGGGATGCCTTCTGCCTTACTTTCTCCAAAGTGTAAGTATTCAACCGGACATGATATTATGATCTCGAATACCTGTAGTCTACTCAAGTCAAAAGCGCTGTAATTTTCTAGGGGCAGATTTAACAACAAGATTTACCAGCCCCCACGACCGTCAGCTAATCTGATGAGATTGACGCATTTCTATCCACATTTGACGATATTGTTCAATCGTACTATCTGCTAGTGGGTAGAGAAAATCACTCTTTTGTATAATCTCCTCTTCCGGTAACAGCAGGGGATTATTTTTTATTTCCGGAGTTAGCTCCGTTTGATTCAGAGCTGGAATAATTGGAGAAGTAGTCTGAGTTAGTAGAGACATTTGTGCCGCTATCTCAGGTTGCCAGCAAAAATCAATCCATTTGTCTATTAAAGAAGTCTCATTAGTGGCAGTAGGTTTTACCCATAAATTTGCCCATAAAGCAGTTCCCGATCGCGGCACCACAACCGCAATTTCTTTACGGGTTTTTAACAGTGGTAATATATCATTAGACCAACCAACTGTTAACCAAGTATCTCCTACAATTAAAGACTGTAAATAGCTATCTGAACTGTAGAATTTAACTTGTTGATTTAGCTTCACAAGTTCCGATTTTAAATTATCAACTTTACTAAGACTTTTAGTATTATAAGATTCACCTAATTTTTTCAGAGTTAAACCAATAACTTCTCTAGGTTGATTTAGTAAAGAAAAACGATGGCGTAACTCTTCTCGCCATAAATCGCTCCAGTCTGTAGGCTCCCATCCTAAAGACTTAAATTTATCAACTCGATAAGCAATTAATGTTGTACCCCACTGATAAGGTGCGCCCCAAATTTTTCCTTCCGGATCGACATAACCTTGATTATTACGTCTGACAACTTGTTGCCATTTTTCAGGTAGTTTACTCCACATTCGTAGAGATTCAGAATTAATCGGTTGAATTAATTCTTGTTTAATTGCATTTGCTAACCAATAATCTCCTAATGTGACAAGATTAGGAATTTCTGATATTTGTTTCTGGTTTGTAGGTGGTTTTTGTTTTGCTTCTATAATTTGTCTCTGCCAACTTTGCAGCAGAGTAAACAACTCTTGTAAGTCTCCTTGTGGTTTAAAACTTAATCTAGTTCCAGATGCTAATTCCTCTCGAAATTTTTGTACCATTTGGGCAGGAATAGTATTTTTTAAAAGCTGAACTTTTAAGTCTGCTTTTGTCTCGCATCCTGCTAAAAATTCAGCTAAAGTTATTACTGTTGCTCCGATTAAAAAATTTCGTCGCTTCACGTTGTCTGATTATTTAATATACGTTTTTCTAGATATTGACCAATCATTTTTTGTTCTCCAGCTCGCGAGATAATAGTTTGTCGCGTCCGGTATTTATGGCCTATTTGTTTGATTTCTTCCTCGAATACAGAACCATTGTACTCGGTTCTTAGACATAACGTCTGAGGGTTTGATAGGTAATATTTGGCAGTAACTGGTTTGACAGTGGCAAAACCGCGATCGCGATACAAAATCGATCCTTTTACTCCAAAGACTGTTGAATCTTCAGACTGCTTCTGACCAGATATTGAATTTTTACTTACCCAACTTACATAGGAGCCACATATCATTGCTGTTTCTGGGTTATTTAATTCATGGCGTTGGGCTAGCTCTATAAGCAATGGACTTCCTTGCTCCAAGAATCTGACTTTCAATTGACTAACTACTTCTTGAGTATCCCCCTCTGGCAAAGTATAGTAGCGTCTTTCTGAGAACCATTCTCCTTCTGATTGTCGAAAAAATTCTGTAATTTGCGATTCTATAATTTCTAAAGTCTCTTGGCTGTTGTATATGTTTAATACCATTTAATTATATCCTTAGTATTACTTTGCATACCACATTAACTATTTCATGTCCACTATTTTGTCTAATTAGTTACTTTTCTTATTATATTCTGTATATCTGAAATCAGGAACAGAGACAGGAAGGAAAAAGATAACAGTCATAGTAATTAATCTTTTGACGAGTCAAGCCACAGTATTTCAGAAACAAAACTTTATATTTAATGTATAACTTTTCTTAAAACCAGAAGATTTATTAACTAAATCTTTTCATAATTCATATTTACTTAATTTCAGCAGATTACTTTAGTATCTCTTTCCTAGAGAAAATTAGGTTTGAGAAAGAAGAGAATTTAATCAGGTTAAGGGGTATAACTTTTATACAGGTAATTTCCGATTAATTCCCGAACTTTAACTTTTGACTTTTACCTTTTGCCTTTTGACTTCAAAGAAATCTAAACTTAATAATTGTTTAAGAAGTAAATTGTGATTAAAAGTTAAAGAAATTCAAAATATTATCCATTTAGAGCAAGGGTTGATTAAGATCGGAGAGAGTATAATTAAATATTAAGCATAGGATAATCACAAACATATATGGAACTAATTCAAGAACAAATTATTGCTTTGAGCAAGAAGGTTGAAGCAACTTACGCCATGATTGAACAACTCAACCATAAGATATCAACTCACATCATTAACCAGGAAAAAGATAAATCTTCAGCCAACGAAACTGCTACCGAACTACTAGAGTTAACACAAGTCAATCAAACAAAACAAAAGTACAATTATTTTGACCCAGAACTAGAACACAAAGATGTACTAATAGATGACAACTACTTCAATAAAAGTAGTCAAAATCTTGATGGAGAATTAACAGCAGAAATTCAAATTCAAAGGCTAACAGCTCAGTTAACAGCAGCTTATAACAGAATTGCTGCTTTAGAAGAGCAATTACTCTCAAGAAGAATCAAATCATAGAGAGGTAGGAAATAAAACAAGAAAAAAACTGTTAATCATAGCTTCAGATGTTTTGATGTTAAATCAAACAAAATAAATGCTCTTGACCATTAGCATTTAAACATCAGGAGACTATATCTAATGAAAAAGTAAGAAGGGTGGTATTTTCTTAACTAGTAGACATCTCCAAAAATTAAAAATAAAATCAATTATTATCCATAAATTATCAATTATTCTTCCCTGTTCCCTGTTCCCTGTTCCCTGTTCCCTCTTTTCTG
Source organism: Microcoleaceae cyanobacterium (assembly GCA_049647275.1). Lineage (GTDB taxonomy): Bacteria > Cyanobacteriota > Cyanobacteriia > Cyanobacteriales > Microcoleaceae > JASJEE01. The sequence continues at coordinate 2,387 of JBARXI010000344.1, read as the reverse complement.
GAGATGTCTAGTGAAGGTAGGAAAAAAGGAGAAGATAGATTTAGATTACCCGATTAATTAGGGACTGAAATAAAAATTCAACAGCTTCAAGTAATTGAGTCTGATTCCAATCTCTAGATAAATGAGCAGCGATCGCGCATCCTCCAGCCCCCACTCCCTCCTTAACATATCCAGCTTCATAAGCCTGTAGTTGACTAAAACGAGAATCAGCAAAACTCAGTTCTGTTGCCATCAAAGGCACAAAACCAATCTCTTTAGCCAACCCAACAGTATCTCCCGTTGCATCTTCAGCCACCCATCGAGTAGTTCCCACTACGACATTTTCAGGTAGCCAAAGTAAACCAGATTTCCTTGCTAATGCCTGCATCAAAGCATAAACAGCCAGCATTTGCGTACCACCAGCCAGCATTACCCCCACCTTGAGACTTGCTGCCATTGCCATTCCTGCTACAACTATTTGCATCGGGTCTCCCACTGCTGCAATTAACTCCAAAGGTTCGGAAAAAGTAGGCATCAAATTCAAATTAGAAGCCTGCAAACCCTGCTGCACCACAGCCAACTTTTGAGCATGATTACACTCAGGATGACTACTATTTACCTTACCAATAGCATCAATACCCAAACCCAATAAAACTGCTAAAGCTGTAGTTGTGCCACCAACCACACATTCTCCTAAAATCACATAACTATTTTCTGCCTCAGTCGCCAACTTACAACCCCAATTCCAACCTTGATCTAGTAAATGTTTTACCATTGCCAGCTCTAAAGCATGACCGGAAGTCAAACAACTAGCTGGAGTGCCTCCCAAATCAACCGTCGGTACATTTGGTTTTTTGGGTAATCCAGCATTGAATAAGTAAAGAGGAATATTGAGAGCGTCAATGACTGCCTTTGTAATTACAACAGGAGAAGCACCTGCATTCAGGGGTGGTAAAGGGTATTGAGGTTGTGGTTGCGGACCATTATACAAAAATTCTACATCTGCTAAACAAGTATATTGGCGGTCTGTGGGAGTAGCTCCTGCAGCGGAAATTCCAGGAATCAGACCAGTATCTGTAAATCCTAATATGCAGGCAAAAATTGGTTGGCAACTTTGATGCTTTTGCAGCCACTTGTTTCCCTGTTTAATTTGGGTGTAAACACGAATCATCTAAAAAACTTTGGTAATTTGGAAACCCGTAGTAGGGGCTTTCCGGCCGGAAGGCTCCTACAAGCTACGGTCTCAAAAACGTTTCGGCAACTTCAATTGTTAATTATTGAATATCAAATACCCAGTATTAACTTATATCATGTCCGGTTGAATACTTATAATATCTGCGGACCGAAGGCAGCTATGCTGAAGGCTTTAGTTATCTAGAACAGCAGAGGGCAGAAGGGAAAGAATAAGGTAGGAAGGCAGAAGGTTCTTTATCACTAATTATCCGCACATGATATTACTATAAATATAAATGATAACTGGCGATCGAATAACTTATTTTACTTACTGCCTAATATTTATAGTATTATGAATTTTTTTCTACTCATAATCCAGCAAAACTTGTATCCATTTAGGAGGTCTGGGAATTGGGTTTCCAATCCGGTCTAATAACAACAAAGCTACCAAATGTACAACAAATAAATAGATAATATTATTCACAAATACCATGATTAAAGCGATCGCTTGAATCAAAAATAAACTAGGTTGAGTTAATAATCCTAATTTGACAAATCCCCAATCTACCAATTCTGTAACTTGTGTAGTTAGATATATCCAGAGGTCTTGACCCAACAAAAGAGAAAGTAACCAAAATCGAAAAAAGAAGCCAATAGAGCCAAGTAAGGCACCTAAACTAATAGAAATGAACCAATTACTAGCTCGTTTCCAGGTACATCCCAGGAGCACCCCCATTAAACCAAAGGGAATCACAAATAAGATGCTACGAGTAGGCCCCATGACTACAGATAAGAGTAATCCAGAGACTGTTGCCCCCATCCATGAGGCTCGCTTTCCCCACCGTAGATAAAGCAAAGCAACTGGTATGGGGAAAAAAACCTTTAATAGAGGTCCCATGGGAAAGTAATAGTTGACAAACCAAATTAAGCTAGCGGTACTGGCCAAAAAAGCTGTTTCGACCATGATTAATGGTTTGCTTTCCTTGCTAGTGGATGTTTCTATTTCGTCTGAGGCAGTTTTCACAGAATCCCTTGTCCCCTCCAAATAATTATTCATTTACTGATTTATTTCATATCTGGCCCTGGGACATTAAATAGTCTTCAATATATATATATTTACTAGTTTAGATATATCTACCAAGATTTCAAGATTTGATGAAAGTCCCAGTTAAACAAGTATGCGTTCTAAGGCGTGTAAATCTGGAATACATAAAGTATCGCGATCGCGCTTAATC
>JBARXI010000343.1:0-36586 GCA_049647275.1 Microcoleaceae cyanobacterium | reverse complement strand
TCAGATAGGGAAAGATAAATTGTCTCAAGCTCGAAATAACCTCTTTTCGTAAATACATAACATGGCACAGTGTAGAATGAAATAGCCCTGCTTGCTAGCTTTAAGAAAAGTCCGATACTCCCTTATTTATTCCCATTTTTTTTTCGTTAAATTAGCTGCCAAGTAAATCTTAAGTTACCCTACTATTCATATTTAATATAGAGTTTATCAACCTTTGTGAGGTACATTTATATTTTCCCTGTTCCCGCGTTCCGCCATTCCAGCGTTCCCTAAAACCTAGAACTTTGTACCTCACGTTTTTTAAAAATTGCCATATATTTGTATGAATATACCAAAGATTTGACCTAGACAAAATGATTACCAGATCGAGTTTCCCTCTTCCTTCTTCGATATAATTTTAACAACAATAAACATGAACATTCAACCCAGAAAAAGATTTGCTCAACATTGGCTGAGGAGTGAAAAAGCCCTCAATAAAATTGTCCAAGCAGGAGAATTATCAGAACGCGATCGCGTCTTAGAAATTGGCCCTGGTACAGGCATCCTAACTCATCGTTTATTGCCCTTAGCAGCCTCAGTTGTAGCAGTAGAAATTGACAGAGATTTATGTCAAAAATTAGTCAAAAAATTAGGAAAACTAGAAAATTTCCTCTTAGTACAAGAAGATATTTTATCCCTCGATTTAGAAACAACTTTGACACCATTTCCAGCATTCCAAAAACCTAATAAAGTTATAGCAAATATACCTTATAATATCACCGGACCAATCCTAGAAAAACTCTTAGGAACAATCGCCCAACCAGTCGCAAATAGTTATGAATTAATAGTCTTATTATTACAAAAAGAAGTAGCCGATAGAATCTGCGCCAAACCAGACTCAAAAGCCTATAGTTCCCTATCAGTAAAAATCCAATATTTAGCCAAATGTGAATTTATTTGTGATGTACCAGCCAAAGCATTTTATCCACCTCCAAAAGTAGATTCCGCAGTAATACGATTGCGCCCCCAACTAATACAACCTCAAGCAAAAGACCCCAAACAATTAGAAATATTAGTTAAATTAGGTTTTTCTAGCAAACGGAAAATGTTAAAAAATAATCTCAAAGCAGTTATCGAACGGGAGCGCCTCACTCAACTACTAGAAAAATTAAACGTAAACCCTCAAACTCGTGCCGAAGATTTGAGCGTACAGCAATGGGTAGAACTAGCAAATAATCTTTAGAACCAGGAAACCCTGACAGTGATTTGAGATACTGCCCTGGTGTTTTAGCCAGGGCAGTATCTCAAATCTTTAGTGCTGAATAATTCACCCAAAGCACCTCAACTCACTCTTGCTTTTCCCTACTACTTCTAGTATTAGACATCTCCAGAAAAGAGGGAGTAGGGAGTAGGGGGAAAGAATTGATAATTTCTGTGAGATAATTGATTTTATTTTTTATTATCGGAGATGTCTATTAGTTGAATGAGCCTTTTTCAGTCGAGAATTAATATAATCCCAATCCCCAGATAGAACCCATTTAATATCTATTAAATCTATTTAAAAAGAGAATGGGAAGTGTGGGAGATGTGGTCCGTATGATCCGTATTTTTAACCTTTTCCCCCTATTGCTTCTGTCTATCTCCTGATGATGCTCCTAGTGTCTGATGGCAAAAATTAGTAATATTATTTTTGAGTTGAGTTACTTTAAGTTCAGGCTTTTTTCATTCGTCTAATAAATATATTAACTAATACAATTAGATACTAGGTCTTTAATGGCAGAAAAAGTTAAAAAACGGCAATTGCACCCCATAAATACTAAATGGGTTCTATAGAACCCATTTGCTATCTCTGTCAATGAAGATCGTTTTTTTACTTAGGAGTCACCGAGTCAGGAAACAGGAGATAAGAGGGAAGAGGATCGATCTGAAAAATTCCACAATCTGAACTCTTCCCTAGAAAAAGGTGTTATATCATGTCGGGTTGAATAGTTATAAATAACGAGTCAGGAGTCAGGTAGGGTCGCCGTCGGTAGGGCGAGGTACAGGAGTCAGGAGGGAACAAGGGAAAGAGGAGGAGAAAGTTTTTTTATCACGCTATTATCCGGACATGATATTAGAGCGATCGCCTTCATCAGCTCTTCCTGCTCATCCCGCAGTACGGGAGAAAAATTAACAACCTCCCCATCTATATTGTTGTAAGTTTCTACAGCAGACGCTTTTCTGTTTAGCACTGGCTGTAGCAGCTCCGCCAAAAACCTCACAATAATGTGTTGTTTCGGGTAACAATGGCAGTAACCAATCAAGGTAATTAAACTTGCCTCCATACCAGCCGAAAGCTATTAATTAATTTACTCATTTATGTTGATAATTAACCACATATTTGTTTTACTCAAAAGAGTATCAATTTTATAGTCTCAACATTAGCAACATTTTTCCTTCTTACCTCTTTCGATCGAATTTTCTACCCAACTAAAATGAGATTAGTATATCTCGAAAGGTAAAGATATAAATATTTAATAGTGGTAAACAAGTAATGATTAATGAGGTTACCTTCTGAGAATGAAAGGGATGTAAGTAGGTGGGCATAATTAAAGATCGAGCAGTAGGGTGGGCAATGGCTATAAGTGTATTTGTATAAAAGTTTTAGCTTCCTGCGTGCATTGCCCACATTATGCGTTTATTTATACCGACCTACTTAGTAAACAATATCCTTACATATTTAGGATTACCAAATATTCTTATTAAAATAACTTTTTTTGCTCGTAACTTACCCAGAGACTCTACCTGTAGTCGGGTTCGTTGCAACGCACCTACGCCACAACATCGCGTATAACAGATGATAGGTGGCTTTAGTCCTGTTAATATTTAAAATGAAAAATATTGGTAAGCTAATATCATGTCCGGATAATAGCGTGATAAAAAAACTTTCTCCTCTTGTTCCTTTTTCTTATCTCCTGTACGGGTGATTTCCTGCGGAATGCTGTCGCAAACGCGTTTACGTTATGCTTTGCATTCCGTAGGAAAGTATGACCTTAGGAAATCACCCCTACTGACTCCTCTGTGCTTATTTATCACTATTCAACCGGACATGATATAAGACGCATTTAAACTGGATTTGATCGAATTAACTAAATCTTCTCCAATCCCTTTCCTGTCAACTGTTACCTAGTCTTAATAACCAATTTAAAAGCACGGGTAGCTTATAATTAGGCTATAAAAAAATGTCTTTGATAAATCCCCTAAATAAATTGATGAAATTTGCTTATTCTTTTCTCAACATATTATTCACAAGAACTGTGGCTCTAATCTTAATACTTTTTAGCCTTTTTTCTTTACCTATAGAGGCAAAGCCGATCGCTTATCTCGATGGCAATGCTGCTGATATTAGTCCTCCAATGGCTGGCTTTGCTTACAATTTGGGTGGTGGTGGCCCTGATATAGATGCTGCAATCCAATGGACGATTAACCAAGTTCGCGGATGTAAAACCTGCTCACAGAAGGTGGATGTGGTAATTATTAGACATTCTGGAGGTGCAGGCTACAACCAAGCAATTTTAGATATGGATGGGGTAGACTCTGTAGAGACTCTTGTAATTTCTCAGCGAGAAGATGCTGATGACAAAAATATAGTAGATAAAATTCAGAATGCTGAGGTGGTCTTTGTTGCAGGTGGAGACCAATGTCAGTATCTCCGGAAATATACAAAAACAGGGGTCGAGTCAGCCATCAAGTCTGTTGTTGAGCGGGGTGGGTCTGTTGGTGGGACTAGTGCCGGAGCAATGATTCAAAGTGATTTTGTCTTTAATGCTTGTTCTGAGAGTGTTACTAGTGAAACAGCATTAATGAATCCATATCAAGATGTTGATCTTAATCCAGGTATGTTTCACTGGCAGTATTTAGAGGAAACTATTATAGATACCCACTTCTATGAACGGGATCGTATGGGTCGGTTAATGACATTTGTGGCTCGTCTGCTGGCAGATGGAATAACTGAGAGTGTTATGGGTATTGGTATTGATGAGGGTACTTCATTAATTGTGAATAAAACTGGTTTGGCTACAGTGGTTGGAAATGGGTATGTTTATTTTGTTTTAGGAGACCATTTGCCGGAGAAATGCGAACCTCAAACTCCTCTGACATTTACTGATTTCAAAATTTGGAAAAAGGGCGATGGTGAAACTTTCGATCTGAAGAATAGACCATCAATTAGTGATTATCAAGTGAGTGTAAAAGATGGAAGATTGATGTCAAGTTCGTTTTATTAATTGAGAATTTACGCCTTTTACAGTATTAATGGATAGCTGGCATGGGACTCAAGGACTCATAGCCTTAATAGATAATTTAGGCAAAGTTTACTATTTTTCCTTGAAAAGTAATCGTTTAGTAGACGATACTGGGGGAGTATAAAAATATAAAAATCTGGAAAAATTAACATGGTGTGAGTATGAATTAGTATTAGGAAAAATCATCAAAATTAAAGGTTTTCCTAGAGATAAAAAAGCGAGTGTGTAATTGATCGGTTTCCTTTCCTCCGGAAATGCTAAGCAAATAGAATGTAAGACGCACTTCATTACAGTTAAATTATTCTGGGGTACTATTTCTGCCAATAGAACAGAATATATTGTCACCAATGACTTAAGTCAATCTTCTACAGATGATAAGGTAGCTCCTCTGCAAGAGGCTGTAGAATTCGAGTCACTTGCCTAGATGGAAAATCGAAGAATGGAACAGAGAAATCAAGCAGTTAACACGCCCTTGAATTTTGCCAATGTCGTAGGGCAAGGATTCAAAAAAATCATATAGCCTGTGCTATGTTAGTCTGGAATTTTTTCAAGAGATTAGCAGTGAAAATAGGAAAAACTATTTATCAAGTTAAGTCTGAATTATTGTCGGACTATCTGAAATCAGAATTGAAATATCCTTCGATTAAAACTTCAGTTATTTTAAGTTAAATAACTGAAGTTTTGTTGATAGATAGTTAGGCGATTCGCTCCGCGTTAGCGGTAGCGTTGCGAAGCATTCCGTTCCGGAATCGCATAAGATTACAGTGAATATCGTTATAACTCTTATACGCTATATATATATTATCTCTGGGTAAGTCCTGATAATGAGATATTTATATAGAACCCATTTTATATCTATATAATTACCATAGTTAAGTCTTCTCGCACATCAATGTTAAGGAAAAATCTGCGTATTTTGTGGAATTTTTCAGCTCGATCCTCTTCCCTCTTCCCTCTTCCCTCTTCCCTCTTATCTCCAGACTCGGTGTCTCCTAACTAAAAAACGATCTTCATTGACAAAAGATACCAAATTGGTTCTATATATGTGATTGCATTATCAAGTAAGGAAGACCTATCAAAATTTCTGTTCCTAAATTTAACTAAGAGCGCTGCGAAGGCTTGGTATCAACGTAAATATCGTCGCCTTGCAGTAAGGTGGGAAGTCAAAGTATTTATTTCAGGACTTACGCATAACCACCATATCCAGTAGTGGTTAACGGCCGTTAACCCCTACAGATAGTGTATAATTTCATTTTTTGCGTAAGTCCTGTATTTTAACTCCTTAATCGACCTGGCTACTATCTACATCTGGATTCACAAAATATTATTAGTGGGATAGGTTCATATAAAATCGGTATAAGTTCTATTGATATTCCCCGACATCAAAATTAGAGCCGATGCAATTAATATCGACTTCGACTTCACAAACTAAAGTCATCTCTAATTGTACAATCGTGGAAAAGCAATTTTTCAGTTAGATGTTGCTATCAACTCATCAATATTTATCTTATTAATTTCCCACCTTTCGGGTTCTTGCCAAATCCACTTACTATCAACTAGACTGACAGTGCCATCAAAATTAAATACAGTCACCGTTGCTAAAGTCTCAATCCAAACCGTTGCCCCACAACTATGAGGTTTTTGTGGTCGGTAAACAATCCGACAGGGGCCGTGAATATCGATTTCGTGACCTTTCGCTAAATTTCCAGAACCTTGTTTGGCAGAAACGACGTGCAAATCGGTATTTTTATTCTTTTTATTGATACCAATATGATTGCGATTGAAATGAACCGTATTCTTTCCACATCTCCGACGGGGATGCCAATTGGGTTTGGGGCCACGGCTTCTGCCTGAGACTATTGGCATTCCATTATATAGAGGAATCACCCAAGTGCGACTGTTAATTTTTCTGGCCCCTTGAATCCGACCTTCTTTGATTAAAACACGGACTCGTTGAGCAGAAATACTTAAGATAGAAGCTGCTTCAGTAGTACCAACAAACATAATTTTTACTATTGCGTATACAAGAATAGTACAGTTTGTGGCATATAATATCAAGAGTGCTTTAGATAAAACACTTTTTGGAGAACAAAAGTTGAAAAAAAAAGATAATGTAATATAAACTAGTGGTCTGTCAACTTTGAAATTATGGGTTGAGAAAGAGAAGGAATACAAGGGAGAAAGTAGACAAGGGAAAAAATTTAACGGCTTACCCCTCAAATTAATCTTGACAGACCACTAGAAATATAGTGGAACAAAAAAAAAGGGGCATGATTTCTCATACCCCTCCATTGCAAATTAACAATCAGATTTACAACAATTTACCAATTAATTATTGATAGTTGACTACTCCCCGGACTCAAGTCACGGGGATTCTAAGTAAATACTACGCAACAGGATAAATCCGTGTTGCTTGCTCTATTCTTAGCTGACCAAAGATATATTCTGATGTCGGACAAGTCAAAGTGCCCCTATACAGTCGGCTAAGGCCAATGCCTAGCGTTCTGCTTACTTTTTACCGATCATAGTAGCACAGGACAACTAAAGTTGTCTAGTCTAAACAACTCCCTTGTTTTCATCCCCCGGTTAAAACACGGGGGCCTTCAACGTCGCTTTTCGGTAATTATTGTGTAATCTGAAAAATCAACGCAACTTGAGAATTTCAGCAGTTATTGCCAAACTCTCTTCATACAAAACCTCTCTACCCCAACGTTGTAACTGTTGAGCCATCAAAGATTCTGCCTTCTGATCGCTTAAAGCACTCACCTGCTCTGTGCGACAAGATTGAGCACTGCCACCTGATTCTAATCGCATACAGCCAGTAGTTTCAGAACAGAGAATCGTGCAACAATCAGCATTTGGATTACTTGAATCCAAACGCAAACCAACCAAATCTCCAGGAATTTCACCATAGTCAGCAGTAGGAATTGCTGCCAACTCAGCTAAAATCTCCTTATTAGTAGAGTTGGTAAACTTGATATGAGTAATATCATAATCACCACCAGTCTCGATATAAGCCGTTGGTTGCCAATCGAGACGACTAGCAAACCAACCCAAGAACATTAGTGCTTGAGCAGCATTGCCTTTTTCATAGTCAAGAATAATTTTGTCAATTTCACCCAGAGAAGCACGACGCTCTGGTGGATCAAAAGTTGCAGCAGCTAACTCTTGCCATGCAGAGAGACGATGCCAATTTAGATCGGCAATGTAGGTTTCATTTTCTATCAGCTCCTGCATTTTCAGAAATTCTGATTCTGGGTCACTAAAATAAGACGAATCCAGGATAATGCAGTTACTAGTTTCGCAGAGACTTTGGAATAATTCCTGTTCTGGGTTGGGAGTAGCTTTCCACCAGACAAATTTGGGGAGGTCAGGAATCATTAATGATGTCACAGTATCACTCACCCTTTCCAATGCTTCTTTCGTTCCCCGTATGGTGATATATTCACAGCAAATTAGTGAAGACTGCTTTTTCTGAACTGGGCAGTAGGCAGAAACTTGAGCTGTTACACCTGTATCTTCTCCCAATGTCGGACATAGTGTAATAACTCGACAAGGATTTTGGTCTGCGATGACCTCACTAATACTAAATCCTCTAACATCTATATTGGATATTTGCTGGTTTTCCCCTGGTTTTGCCGCCCACTCTGAACGCAGCTTGGATAGAGTTTCGGAGTCTACTCGACCTGTAATCGGTAATTGATAGGCTTTTTGAGCTGCTTTAATAGCATCACGGGCTGCCGTTCCGTTAATACCATCTATTTCACCCTTGTAGAATCCCAAGCCTCCTAATAGTTGCTGAAATTCTTCGGGTTCGTATATTACCATTGTGAAAGTAGCTGCTCTGGTAGCGATTGGAGTTGCTTTGCCTCCACTTTGACTGAGCCAGATTTTATTGAGTTCTGCCTCAATTTCACCCAGAGATATATCTTTTGGTTGTTGTAGGGCAACAAGTGTTGTACTCATTTTTGGTAAATTATTAGTTGTTTGGTGATACTTGGCTTAAACCTGTTGGTGATTAGGCAGGCTTCTTTTCAGGAAAAAGAAGTTACTGCTAAATCGGAAAGTTAATGGTCAAAAGTTGAATATCATATTATATTTTTGACTTTTGACTTTTGACTTTTAACTTTTAACTTTTAACTTAACTATAATCTGCGCCAACGACGACCATCTCGGTTGAGCAACAGTTCAGATTCAACAGGCCCCCAGGTACCTGCTTCATATAAAGGTATTACTTCTGCTGGAGCTGGAGCATCCCAGATACCTAGTATTGGTGTTAATGCTCGCCAAGATGCTTCTACTTCATCCCCACGAGTAAATAGTGTTTGGTCTCCTAACATACAGTCAATTAGCAATCGACTGTAAGCGTCTGTATTTGCTTGACCAAAAGCTGTGTCGTAACGGAAATCCATATCTACTGAACGAGTGCGCAGGGAGTTTCCTGGTGCTTTTACCTCGAAGCGCATAGAAATTCCTTCATTGGGCTGAATTCGCAAAGCCAATACATTAGGATTTGCTTGTTTAGCTGCCGACTGGAACATTAAAAATGGCACTTCTTTAAACTGGATGGCTATTTCTGAGACTTTTTTTGGCATTCGCTTGCCAGTCCGTAAAAAGAAGGGTACGCCTTTCCAACGCCAGTTATCAATGTAAAGTTTCAGCGCGGCATAGGTCGGTGTGGTGGAGTTAGGGTCGGCTCCTCCTTCTTCGCGATAAGCCGGCACATTCTTACCTTTCATCCAACCTGTTGTATATTGACCTCGAACTGCCGATAAGTCTAAGCGTTCTAAGTCTGCCAAGCGGGTTGCCTGAACTACCTTGACTTTTTCGTTGCGAATACTATCAGCATCAAGGGAATTAGGGGGTTCCATAGCTGTGAGGGAGAATAGTTGCATTAGGTGGTTTTGCACCATATCCCGCAATGCTCCGGATGTTTCGTAGTATCCGGCTCGCCCTTCTAATCCTACTGTCTCAGCTACAGTGATTTGAACGTGATCGACAAATTGACGATTCCACAAGGGTTCAAAAATGGCATTGGCAAACCGAAATACCATTAAGTTTTGAACTGTTTCTTTTCCAAGATAGTGGTCAATGCGATATATTTGCTCTTCGGGGCAAACTTGACGAACGATTCGATTGAGAACTTGAGCCGAACTTAGGTCTCTACCAAAGGGTTTTTCAATTACTAATCTTTGTTTTTTGGGGTCAGCTAACATTCCTGCTGCCCCTAACTGTTGGGTGGCTTCTCCAAAGAAACTTGGCGCTACAGATAAGTAAAATACGCGATTGCCTCGCGTACCTCTCTCTTCATCAAGTTGACTCAAAAGTTCTTTCAGCTTTTGATAATCTTCTGGTTTGTCTATATTACCGGGGGAGTAAAAAATTCCTTTGGCAAAATCATTCCAGAGGTCTTCAGATTGCAAACCACCACCAAATTCTTCTACGCCAGTCCGCATTTGTTCGCGGAAATAGTCATGACTCCATTCTCTGCGTGCTACTCCCACTATTGTTAGTTCGGGGGGGAGTTTCCGTTCTAGCTTCATTTGATAGAGTGCTGGAACGAGCTTCCGTTGGGTTAGGTCGCCCGATGCACCGAAAATTACCAGAATTTGTGGTTCTGGGATACGGTCTTGTTGTAATCCAATCCGCAGGGGATTTTCTAATACTGCTACCATTTATGTTTTTTCCTTCTATATTTGTTACTTTAGAAGCTTTTTGACTTGTCGTGCTAGTGCTATTTTTTGACATTCTATGGGATAAATCCGCATGGATTCTTAAGAGGAAGAAATTTGCCGGAGTTTAGTTACGTCAAATTTTACCCTTAATGGCATAGCCAAAGATGCCTCTACTCTGTCCGGGGTAAACCCATTCAGATTACTTTTGACTCCAATGTTGGCAGCTCCATTACAGTCAGCATTTATTAATTTTCCTTGCTTAGTTTTGTATAAACCGCGTTTAACTCGTTTACCACTAAAACTATATTTGCTTGGATTATCAGCATTGTAAAAAGGTATCTTATCGCCGTCTAAAAAACTAGCTTTAGAGGTATAAGATTCCTCCTGTTCTATATAGGTTAATCCATATCTATCACACATAGCTTTTAGCTTAAATCTAAGACTATGGTGTGGTATTTGTACAAATTTTTGGTTAGTTTTTTTTCCTAAATTTATACTTTGTTTGATTCCTGGATTTACACCAACAACAATAGTAGATATTTTGTTTTCTCTACACCAGTTGATTAAATATCTAGCTGCTTTATTTAAGTAATCCCTAACTTTATTGTTCCGATTTACTGTAATGTTAACTTGCTTTTTGGTTAAAATTTTAATGCCCTGTTTATCTTTTATAGACTGTAATCTAGAATTTTCCTTGTTGTACCACTGGTTGATTGATTTGAGTTTTCTACCGTCTAAAATAAACGATGACCCAGTATTTGATATACAAGTTGCTAGATTGTCTAACCCCAAGTCTATTGCTAAAACATTGTCAGATTTTACGATTGGTTTTGGTTGTGCTTGTGATTCTGTAATAAATTCAACCTCAAAAAACCTAGAATTATACCTAGGAATTATTCTAACTTCCTTCAGGTTTTTACCTACTAATCTTTCTGGAAAGGGAATTTTAACTGCACCATATTCAGCCTTGAATTTCCTAGACATGGGAATATTAAAATACCCATTTTTCACTTTAATTCGAGGTATTATTAAAGGAAAATACCCTTCTTTTTTGAGGTATCTAGGTAATCGTATTTGTTCAAAACGATATAGACTATCGTTAGCTTTTTGAATTAAGTTGAAAAATGACTTAAAAGACCTATCTACAACTTTTAAAGTTTGCTGTGCAATATCAGTTTGAAGTAGTTGGTAGTTTTCATTATCTTTGCAGTAATGGTAATTTGACTCGTATCTAAGATATCCGCCCTCAGCAAAATAGAACTGTCTGACAGAATAAAGCCCCACATTGTAAAGATTTTTGGACAATCTGCACAATTGCTTTAAGGCTGTAAATTGCTGGTTAGACAGGTTTCTAATTTTGTTTTTTTGGGTAAGATACATAATTATTTTTCGCTCTAGAATACAAAAGAATAGCGAAAATTACGCTTAAATATCAACTTGACTACGGGTTTTAACCCGTCTGGTCGTTTCCATCCGCCGCTTAAAAGACGGTGGTTTCCCACTTACCGAAAGTTTATTATGATTAGAGGGTTCATAGTACCTTTTCTATACCAAATCGTTATAAAATTCAGAGTCTTTAGCTACATTACTGTTAACCGTTAGTTTTAGGTCATCAGTCATTATGACTGATGACCAATGATTTTTTTTACCGTGACACAGGTGCTAACTTTTTGACTTTTTCTTCTAGGGAGTTGATTAATAAAGTACAGGGCTTAATAAATTTATCAATACCTTCTGCTAGTATTGGCAATATTGACACTCCACGGGTTAAAACGACCTGACTTCTCATATTCGTTTTAAACGTTTGGTAGTGAACTGGAAATCCTATTTGTCTTTATTGTCTTAAGTAGTTACATTCTGATGAATTTTAATTAGTTCTTAGACACTAAATTTTACCTTTATGTTTGATTAGAAATGCGTGACTGTTCTTGAATAAAAGACTCCACAAGTGCCACATCTTCTTTACTGCCAATAACCAATGGCGTGCGCTGATGTATTTCCTGTGCCACCACGTCTAATATTTCTTCAGTACCTGTACTAGCTCTACCACCAGCTTGTTCTATTAAATAAGCCATGGGTGCTGATTCGTATAACAAACGCAATTTACCTTCTGGCTTTTTCACCGTACCTGGGTATAAAAACACGCCACCTTGATACAAAATTCTATGGAAGTCTCCAACTAGTGCACCACCATAACGGGCTGTATAACCATCGTGGCGGTGAACATAACGGATATAGTCCCGCATAGAATCGTCCCACTGCCAAAAGTTACCTTCGTTGACACTATATATTGGCCCGTGCTCTGGAATTTTGATGTTTTCATTCGCAAGGATAAACTCACCAAGGCTAGGGTCAAGAGTAAATGCGTGAACCCCGTTTCCAATTGAGTAGACTAGCATTGTGCTAGGGCCATATAGAATATAGCCAGCACCAATTTGTTTACGTCCACTTTGGAGTAAATCTTTGGCCGAACCATCTTCATCATTGCCTTCCTGCTGACGAATCGAAAAGATAGACCCGACGTTCAGATTTATGTCTAGATTAGAAGAGCCATCTAGAGGGTCATAAAGCAATGTATAGCGCCCAACTGGACAGTTTTCAGGAATGTAATAAGGTTTTTCCATCTCCTCGGATGCCAAGCGACAGACAAGGCCACTTTGCTTAAATACCGAGATAAATACATCATTGGCATAGATATCCATCTTTTTGACGGATTCTCCCTGGACATTGACTGTTCCAGTAAACCCCAGAGCGTCTTCTACTAATCCAGCGCGAGTTAGACGGCGAGCAATTAGCTTACCAGCCAGGGCGATTCGATTCATCAATGCGCTGATATCTTGAGCATCTGGTGAGAAGCTATTAAGTTGCTGTAGAACATGACGCGATAAAGTTGTACAATCGCGGTCTAAAGCCTGTTCCTCCTCTTGACGCTCTTGGAGGTTTTCCTGTGCTTGGGTGTTCGCCATGAATTATTGTTCCTCCATTTTGAGTATAATCCAGTAAATAGGTAAGTTGCAGAGGTAATACCTCTACTTTTTTGACTGGATGTGCCTAATGTTTATTTTATTTAAGCTTTAGCAACAGGGGGCTAAACTTTATATGAACTTTAGATAGTTATTCGCTTTACGGAAATCAACTGCTTTGTGGAAGTCAAAAATCAAAAGTCAAAAATCAAAAGTCAAAAGTTATATTTAAATAATATAGTTATCATTTAAGTATAATTAGGGCTTTCTGATTAACCTGAGAAGCCTTTTTATGTAAAAGCTTTAGCCTTTTTTCTGCGAAAAAAGTACAAGCTTTTTGCTCCTCAAAGCTGGAAATGTCAGCGTTTTGACCAGACCCTGGTTGAAAAATCTCAGACTATTGTTCCTCCTATATTGTCTGTAATCCCCGTTTATTCTGACTCCTCGAGGTCGCCCTACCGACGGCGACCCTACCTGACTCCTACCCCCACAAAAAAACTTTTTCAGCAAACCCTAATTAATTGTTAATATTAATCTTTAAGGTTCAGTTGAATGGCATCAAAAAACACAAATTTAACTAGTTTAATCTAAATGATGATTTCTGTTCTAATAGATTTAATATTTTCCCCTTATTTTTTATTTTTATTATTAGTTTTAATTCCAGTATTATTCTCTGCTAGTCTAAAAATGAATTTTGAATATCAGAAATCCGTAATTTTTAGATTAGGAAGATTTAGTTATGTCAGAGGACCTGGTATATACTTAACAATTCCAATAATCGACCGAGTAAAGCAAGTAGATCGACGAACTGTTACTATTGATATTGAGTCCCAAGATACAGTTACTAAAGATAGTGTGACTGTTGGTGTTAATGCAGTTCTTTATTATCGAATTAGGGAACCTGATAAAGCTATTATTAGAGTAAAAGATTATAACTTTGCTACATCTCAGGCGGCCTTAACAACTTTGCGGAATATTATAGGACAACATAAACTTGATGAACTGCTTCAGGATCGAGACAAAATAAACGCTAGAATTTGCGAAATTGTTGACGTAATTACAAATCCTTGGGGGATAGAAATTGAACGTATAGAAATAAAAAATCTGGAAATTCCTAAGCAAATGCAACGTGCAATGGCAAAAGAAGCAGAAGCAGCAAGAGAGAAAAGAGCACGTATGATTAAGGCCGAATCTGAGTATGAATCGACTATTAAACTAACACAGGCTGCACAGGAAATTGCTAAATCTCCATTGGCGTTAGAGTTGCGTCGAATTCAGATGATTGCTGAGATTGGAACTGAACAAAATACTACTACTATTTTAATGATTCCATCTGATATTTTATCTCTAGCGAAAGAGGTTTCCAAGTCTATTTCATCAGAATAGATATCTCCGCAAAAGAATGTAGAGACGTTCCATAGAACATCTCTACAAGAGTTTTAGAAAACTCATATTTAATTTATGGAGATGTCTAAATAGATTTTATAGGATCAAAAAAACTTATCCCAACCTCGTTAATTTTCCTAGCTGTTTTTACGCTAGTTTTTCCTTTCTCAGGCTTCTCGGATGCTTTTCTAAATTAGCAAATCTACCTCTGTGCTGTGAGGATACAGGACATTTCAACCAATTTAACTATAAGATTTTGGTGATTAATCACGTCTTCTAGCCCAGGGCTATTTCATTCTAAACTGTGCCATTTTCTGTATTTACGAAACTACGTTATTTCAAGCTTTAGGGATTTTATCTTTCGTTTCCTGAAAGTAAATAAATTCATTGCCAAAATCTAGAATTAAATGAACCTGCCTTCTAGCCAGACTAGTAAATATTAATCTTATTCTATAGTGATTGACTGAGGTCCTTCACTTTTGCCACTATTTATTTCTGTGGTAGAACTACTAGCGGATGTATACCCACCTTGTTGATCGAGCCAATTTTTGACAGGATCATCATTTAGATTTAGTCGGAGCATACCAGAGAAAAAGCCACCCAAGAAGGCAACTGGTTGTTCGATAAGTTCTTTCATAATTGGGGTTAGTTCATCTAAGAACATTGAATTTATCCTCGCGTTTACTGTGTTTAAAATGCTTTGACATTCTGTTTTTTGACATTTTCCTGACGTTGGGCTTGAGTGACAACACGAGATTCGCAAACTTCACGATGCGGGATTTCTGTTTCCTCTTTAATTCTTTCCTTTCTTTTGGAATGCTGCGCAAATGGAATTATCGCGGCGCTCGAAGTCAGAAATAGGAACTCAGAAGTCAGAAGTTTTTTCGCGTGATAATTTTCGGTTAATACTCTCTATTTCTAGACGGAGAAATAGGGTTTAATACCCCCGCTATAAATTTCATTTTAGCGGTTGAAAATTAGTGGTGAGTAACAATCTCCCACTAAATTTTAACTTCTGACTTTCGGTGCGGAATGCGGAGCAAACACACTTGTGATTTCTTGAAGCATCTTCCAGAGGAAGGATCGACGCTTACATAGCACCTGCCTTCCAAGATTTAATCTTTTCAGGTCTAAAGGCGTGCTCCGCAGTAGGTCACCAATTCTTATGGTTCCCCTATACACCGCTAGTCCAGCAGCCTAAGTTATGTTAAGATTTTAGCATTTATTTTAAACATATTTCAACGTATTGGGTATCTCATTACGATCGATGTATGGTCTAATTTGTATTTTTTATATATATTTTTTTTAGTTTTTATATATTTTAACGTTTTTGGGCCATTTTTGCTTCTTGAGCGACTTGCTCAACTCGATCCATTGTTAATTGTTCGATAATTTCTTTCGCTTCTGAGCCTCCCAATCTGCTCAAAGCTTGTACAAGTCGATACCGCATTTGCCAGTCACTATGGGAAACAAAGGGAGTTAACAAAGGAATAGCTTCTAGATTTCCTAGTTCTCCTAGAGCACTAATAGCAATAGTCTGTATAAGTTCATTGTCTGATCTCAGAGCATCTTCTAGTAGAGAGAATGCTCTTGGTTCTCCCATTTCTCCAACTGCGGCCACTATACTAAGTTTAACTAACCATTCTGATGTACTCTGATAAACTTGGTATAAATCGTCAAAGGTTTGAGTCAGCTTTAGGCCTCCTAAAGCATCTGCTGCTGCTGCTTGGACATCGGGTTCTGGGTCATTGAGTAAACAATCACGCAATATTTCCTGAGAGCTGACTAAATTTTCTTGTCCTAAGCTAGACATTTGGCTAACTGCAGCATAGCGAACTCGAGTATCTTGATCTTTTATTGGAGTTTGAATTAATTCAAAAGCCTTGGCTGGTTGTATTTGACGTAATTGATTAACTCCACGCAAGCGCTCGCCTAAATCCTCTGATTTCAAAAGTACCTGAACTGAATCTGGAGTAACACTCATTTCTATAGTTTTTTATTTTCTTTATTTTATTTGGATTTATTATACTTAAACTAACGTTGATTTCCGATCCCTTATTTGAAGTTATGGATAATGAAATTAAAGTTATTCATTTGCCATAGCTCTGATAATATCACCACGAGTCAGAATACCAACCAATTTGTCATTTTTATCTAACACTGGCAAGCGATGAATATTACGATCGTTCATTAGTCTAGCTGCTGCGGATAGTGGTTTTTCTGGTGTAATTGTCAGGGGGTCTTTGCTCATTATTTCCCCAACTGTTTCTCCTAAAGCTTTATGAATTTCTTGTTCATAACGAGCAGGATTTTCCAGGAAAATCACACTATCTAAGACCATAATATAAGCTGGAGGAGTGACTCCGCTTTCTTGCCACATTAAGTCAGTTTCTGATACGATCCCTACTAATTTTCCTTGGTCATTGACTACAGGAAGACCACTAATCCGTCGTTCTGCCAAAATTTTAATTGCCTCTTTCAAGGGCATTTCTGGTGTGACAACTATTGGATCTTGGCTCATCACGTCAGCTACAATTTGGGCCATTATTACCTCTTAAATCTGTTTTTCTAACCAATGTTCGACTGTGTTATAATCTATTGATTTTCCGAGAGAACTAACAACCTGTTTTTTGCATCTTTAAAAATGCTGGCATTTCAGGTTCAATTACCCTGGGCAAATCACCAAGTCTGAGATTCAAACCATTTTGATTATAGCTGGTTTGAATCAACGATTCGTTTTTTATCCCTTGATTAAATTAAAATACAGGGGCTGGCAAACTCACCATTGTTTTTCGCTATAAATATAAATAAATATAAATTTGGCTTTCTACCTTTGGATAATAAAATAATCATAAAGGAAAGTGTGACTTACCAGACCATCACCTTATTCCTCAAAGAAGAGCTTACAATAAAAATAGATTAATCAATTTTTACTTATGTCAGTATCGGCCGGCCAAAACGAAGAATTTAATTCTGGCGAGCGCTATAAATATAAATTTCGCTTTCTACCTTTGGCTAATAAAATAATCATAAGGGAAAGTGTGACTTACCAGACCATCACCTTTTCCTCAAAGAAGAGCTTACAATAAAAATAGATTAATCAATTTTTACTCATGTCAGTATCAGCCGACCAAAACGAAGAATTTAATTCTGGCGAGCGCTCTATATTTGTCTGCCAGAATACTTCTTGTCAGCGAAATAATTCTGCAGAAGTTCTCAAGGTCTTTGAAGCTGAAACTAAAAATTTGGTTGGTGTCAAAGTCGAGGCCAGTGGTTGTTTGGGCCAATGCAGCACTGGGCCTACAGTAAAAGTTACACCCGATCAAATTTGGTACTACCGAGTTAAACCTAATGATGTGTCGGTAATAGTTGAACAACATCTCAAGGGCAATAAACCTGTAGATGCTATGCTTAACCCCAGAATTCATGCTCGCTTCTACTATTAGTATTTTTAATCTTTTTTAGAAGAAGTCATCTCCCTTACTCCTGTTTGAAAGCTTAGTGCTGCTTCATTGTCATAAAAGTAATAGATTGGGTAATGGATTGACACTCTCAGCCCTTAAAAGGTCTGAGATTCTCTAAGCTCAACTTAGAAGGAATAGTCACTTGTCCCCCTAGACACTCAAAACAACTATCATTACTGATGCTGCAATCGTGCTGACTTTTGTGCTTGATTTAAAGCTTTCAGAGTCCATCACTAAGGCGAAGACATGGTACGCTCCACAACATGCATTACTTGCTCTTTTTTGTCATACTGTCATCAGGATTACTGACCGTTGTTTCATGGCAGCCGGTATCTCTGCGTACTAGGATGCTTCAAAACGTAGATAGTTATCCCTACTCACAAGATAATTCTAACATTAAACCACGGTGGTTAAAACCACTCGTGTCGCTTTCCTCTCAGGTCTTTAGACTCTGAGCTTCCCGCTTTTGGTATGTTTCTTGTAAATTTAGTTGTCTTTCCACTTAACCCGATCGCCGAAAATCCCTAACTTATTCGATTTTCTAACAACCCTGCCCTTTCAAAGGGAAGGGAGGGAAAGGAGGGAAAGCAGGGAAAGGAGGAAATAAAAAGAAAAAGAAAAACCCTAATAAGTAAATCCTATAAGGTTTTAACTGCTGAAGATACCCATTCCTGAATTAATTTGTTGACTTGTTCTGGTATCTCATCATGGGGACAATGACCAGCTCTTAAGAAGTATTCTTTTAACTGAGGATAATACTTGCGAAACTGAGCGCTTCGGGTTTTGCAGTTCATCCAGGGGTCGGCTTCTCCCCAGAGCATGAGTAGGGGAGAGTTTAACTGACTTAATAGTACATCTACTTTATCCCCGGGTGGAGTTTTGAATATCGAACTAAAGACTTTGGCTGCGCCAGCATCGCAAGAGGGTCGATAAATATCTTCTATTAGTTGGTCGGTAATTGCAGTTTGGTCTAAATAAACTTTCTGTAGTGTCTTTTTAATAGTGCTACGTCGCCGCGTCCACTGAAATAATAAAAAACTAGGTATATCTTGCAATAATAACCATTTTGTGCTTCTAGAAATTACTCTTTTCCATGCTGGAGGTGGAGGAGTGGGTTGAGATTCACTAAAGGGTCCTGCACTATTGAGTAATATTAAGCCTGCTACAGAAGTTGGACATTGAGAAGCTACTGATAAGGCCACATAACCTCCGAGGGAATTTCCTGCTAGGAATACAGGTTTACGAATTACCTGAGTAATAAAGTCATTAATTTGATCTCGCCATAGTTGAGCAGTATATTGCCAATCTGGTTTGGCTGAACGTCCAAAGCCTAGTAAATCGATTGCCCAAACTTGAAAAGACTGGCTCAGAGGTGCAATATTTTTGCGCCAATGGTCTGTGGATGCTCCAAACCCATGTATTAAGAGCAGTGCTGGGATCGAAGGTGCAGACTGACCTGCGGATACATAGTATATGGGTCGATCCCGCCACTGCCAGTATGTACCAGGAATAGAGATAGAGGGTGTGGCGATCGCTGATGTGACTGACATATATAAATATTTATTAAATTACATTAAATATTGTATCCGAAATTCAGCACTTCAAACGTAGTACAAGATGTTTTTCAAAGAAGGAAGTTGCTCGCAGCCTTGGTTATTCAGAATAAACTCAATATCTATGTAGTATGTATTTATACTGATAATAGTCTTAGTCTTTGTGATCTAATACTATTGGCTGGCGACAAATAATCTGCACTACGAGATGAACTGCCGAATATGAGTTTGATCAAAATCAATCTGGGATCAAAAGATTCCTCAAATAACGCTCCTCAGTGCTCAAAATAGTCAAAAAATATTGAGGCCAAAAAATTAGAACTTCGGTAGATATTAGATACTTTAGAAGAAAATATCCAAGACTATAGACTAATTGTGTCTAAGTAGTTTATTTTTCTTAAGAGTTTTGATAGTATAAGAATTATGAGGGCAGCGATGCTCAAATAAAAGCTTTTTGAACTGTAGAGGACAGTCACAACTATAATTATGTAATTAGCTTGTGTAATTGTTTCATACAAAAGCTAGGGAGTTTTCTAAGTGATTGCTATATCATCACGTCCACGTCTAATAGGGCAAAATTGGGTTACAGTTAGCTTCGCTTCTACCCTCTATTTATGTCCGATCCTCGATCTTCTTCTGGCAGATGTTCCGATGCACTGGCAATCAGAACTGAGATTAGGACTTCAGGAAGCGCTGGTAAATGCTGCAAAGCATGGGAACAATTTAGATCCCAGTAAGACAGTTTTAGTCCGTTTGTCTATTGTACAAGACCATTATTGGTGGGTGATATCCGACCAGGGTTCTGGTTTTCAAGCACCCTGTAGCCCTAACCAAAATCATAAACATACTTCTGCTCACTCTGGGGAAAAAAACCCATGTGTTGATAGCGAAAGAGAATGTGGTCGGGGCATATACATTATCTATCAGATTTTTGATTATGTTGAATGGAATTCCAAGGGAACAGAGTTAATGCTATGCAAACGGGTAAGAAATAACTCTAGATTACCCTTGGTTAAGTGAATAATTAAGTTGGTTTCAACATTGGCTAAGACTTGGAATCAAGGAATAAGAAGTACTTATTAGCTTAAATTGAGCTGATAGTTAGTCTCTATTGGCTTTTTTGAGAACCGTGACCAGGACATGGTGGAGCTGAAATTGACCGATCTAACCAGCTAATAGCTTGCTGTAGACGTGCGATCGCTTCGGTGGGCTGACCTTTAATCAGGAAAACTAGGGCTGCTGCTGTTAGCTCTAACGCACGAACTTGGCGATTAGACTTGAGTCGATGCCAGTCTCTTTCTGGTATGGCTAGTCTCTCGGCTAATGCTTTGGCTAGCTCTAGTGTACTAAATTCTTGCAAATCTCTGTTTCTTGGGCTATCTAAGTTACTAGATATAGTGGCAGGAGTTGAGTTGGAGTTAAGCATATCTGTCTAGATTATACGTTGAATTTAATTTATTATACTTGAGTATGCCAGGATGAACTCATCTCCAGAATCTTCTCCGAGAAAAACAAATGATGAATTTTCAGATTGTCGCTCGGTTAATGGAGAGTCGCAAACTTCGGAAACGGATTTGGCACAAGCACTTGCAGAAGTAGAGAAATCCCTTGCTGCTGTTAAAGAACGCTACAATCAAATTCAGCATTATCAGCAACGAAAAGCCGAGTTAAAGTATCGTTTAGAAGAAGTGCGACCAGAATTACGTCGCCAAAAAACTCATAAATTGCGGGAAGAGTTACAACAGATACAGACAGAATTGCAAACAATCGAATTAAACCTAGAAAGCAGTTTATTTGGTTGGAGTAGCATAAAAGAACCGTTTTGGCAAGCGGTTCGGTTTGGGGGTTTAGGAATAGTTATTGGTTGGTTGTTAAAATCCTGTGCTGGCTGATGTCAGGTTTTCAGACAAAAAACCTTGTTATTACATACAGCTGTTTGCAACTTTCCGGAGGTACAAAATTCTGGGGAAGTAGGCAGGAAGGAATCATAGATTAATGTAAAACTGCACCTTACTATCCACCAAAAGTGCTGTATTAATTTGCTTTGATGGTATCGTTGTCGTAGTTGAATTAGTGAAGAAAACTAATGACAATAGTAGCGAACTACTATGATGTCCCCTCAAAAAGACTGAACTCAGAAAATGCCCAAGGAGTAGGAGTCGTCTTTACAGAGTTTGAAGATGTGAAAATAGATTTGTGCAAATGGCCTACCCAAGGAAAGCGACCTCTGATTGCTAAGGGGGGTTACGGTCAGGGAAAACGTATCTAAATTTTTTGACCGAAAAAATAGACTGGATACAAGCCCCCGGATTTATCCGTGGAGAGCCAAAAAAATTTTCCTGATTTCAAGCCCCTGGATTTATCGATGGGTTTGACTGAAGCCCGCAGTTCCTCTGCAAGAGGCTAAGTGTTAGCGTAGCTCCGACCTAGGAGGCGTGCCTGAAGCCCGCAGTTCCTCCGCAGGAGGCTAGCGTAGCTCCTCTGCAAGAGGCTAACTGAAATGACAGTTGTTCCATCCGGCTCTTTTTCGTTTATTTTTTATTCCGGTTTTTACAGTTTTCTCTTGATTTAATAAATTTCAGGCGATTTGCCTAATTACTGCCAAATTTTCTGGAGCATTATCCTTTCTGATTCTAGAATCATCTTCCTGAAATTGAACATCTAAAACCCAATTTAATTTATTTTCAATCCCCCAATGACCACGAATAGCTTCAGCTAAAAGTTCGACATTATTCGATAAACTACTAATGTAATATCTTCGTTCACAAGTGATTTTTCCATCTTTTTCAGAGCGAAAGTAATCGACAAAGCCAATTGATTTAAGATTTTTCCATTCCCCAAAAGGGTCTATTTCTTCAGCAATATTACTCACCATATAATAGTATCGACATTCCTGACGACCATGAGCTAATTCTGGTTTACAATAATCACTTTGTGGGCTTTATTCTCCTTCATTTTTAGATAATTTATTCAGCAATTTTTCGACTATGCCGATAAAAATAACCTTGATTTTTTTTCAAAGTAATTAAATAATCAGCCTGTTGCTCTGTAATTTGTTTAACAATTTTTTTTTGACATCTCATGGCATCAATATTAACTAAACAACCAGAAAAGGATAAAACCTTGAGAAGTTTAGGAATTGCAGTAATTTCATTTGATTTTTCATCTACTTTTACTTGACCTAAAACTAGGCGATTTGCTGTAGCCCAAGCACTCACCATGTGAATAGGTTTTTGAGATTTTTTCTGGTCATAAGAACCTCTCAGAGTTTTACCATCAATTGCTATTATTTCTCCTTCAGTTATTTGACTTACTGACTTAATCCATGACAAAAAACATTGTTGTAATTGTTCTGGATCTAGACGTGCAAAAACTCGCGCAAATGTATCGTGAAATGGAATGCCATTAGGCAGTTCTAAAAAACTTTTTAGCCATTCACTTTTAGATTCACCGTAAGATTCTATATCTATCCATGTATCTGCGCCACAAATTACAGCACAAATCGTAATTATAATAATATCAATTAATTTATGACGTTTAGTTCGATCTACCCTCGGGTCTTCTAGTTCACTAAAATACTCATAAATACTCTTTTTAGGCTGGAGTTTCATTGTTGAATATTACTCTTTTTCTTACAATAATTATCCTTTATAAATATCTAATCTTCAATTTAAATTAGGTTTTTTTAAGTGTTAATTATTGAATTTATTTGAGAGTTTTTACTGTTGAAAGTTTGGGTATTTTTTGATGGTGATTGGCTACGCGATTGCCTCCGGCACAGCGAAGCTATCGCATTGTCTATTGTGAAATTATCTTCTTGGTCACTTGTCAAAAAAATTAGATGCGTTTGCCCTGGGGTGACGGTACGGTTATTGAACAGGAGTTCAAAGTCTATTGGCGGGGTTTGACCGTATTATCTGCCGGTCATCAAAATGCTCGCGGTGGTGCAACAGGTAAAGTTGTATACGAACCAGAAAGTAACTCCAAGTATGTTCTGGTAAATTGGCTGAGTGCTCATCGTACCATACTAAATCGCATGATTCAAGATCGAAAACTAGAAAGCTACTTTGTAGAAATCTAGTCAACGCCCCAATGGGTAGTTTTTGCGTTGGCGGAGCCTAGCGGCAGCTAGATCACGACTTTCATGCAACAAAGCCTTGCAGGAGTGATAAAATGCGGTTATTTGCTAAAAAATCGTACATGACTAATCAACTGAAATCTTGGCAACAGCAATTCTTGGGAACATCTATGGCGATAGCGATCGCCTCATTATTTGTAGCTTTAATTATCCAAGCCTTCACCCCAATTCTAATTAGGTTGAGCGAAAGTGAAGTCAGTCCAAATGCTACAATATTTCATCGCTGCTGGATTACTCTTGCTATGGTGGGGCTGTGGAATGGATTAAAAATAGGAGGATATCCACCATCCGACCGGCAAGACGAACCAAAGTTACTATATACAACTCAAGTGCTATGGCTTTTGCTAGCAATGGGAATTGTGGGTTTTACTAGTATGGTACTTTGGGCGTGGTCTTTAACTCAAACCTCAGTTGCCAATTCAGCGATCGCCTTTAGTCTGACCTCCCCTATTCGCCAGTGTTTTAGAATGGCTAGTTTGGGGTAGGCGCTTCGATCTAAAATTTGGCATAGGAATGGCGATCGCCATCGGAGGAAGTTGTGCTTTGGGAGCTAAGGATTTTTCATACAATACGCTTTACTTACAAGTACAAGGTGATACCATTGCCCTGCTAGGGGCAGTTTTCTATGCTGCTTACCTGATGCTTGCAGAACAACTGCGAACTCAGTT
The DNA here is from genome assembly GCA_049647275.1 of Microcoleaceae cyanobacterium. Taxonomy (GTDB): domain Bacteria; phylum Cyanobacteriota; class Cyanobacteriia; order Cyanobacteriales; family Microcoleaceae; genus JASJEE01. The sequence goes on along the minus strand of JBARXI010000343.1, from coordinate 12,477 downwards.
GACGGCAACAACAATATTGCTTTGGCGCTACGCAGTTAGCATTGTATTAGATCTCTCCAAAATAGAAAATAAGGTAAAATTATAAAAACTATTTATGTATGCAATCGCCAAAATGAATCCGATTTGAATGAAGAAGCAAAAATTAAACTTGCACAAGTTAAAGAAGTATCTCCTACTCTTAAACTAATGCATGAATTAAAAGAAAAAAGATGTAATAGTAGGAGAACAAGGTCCAGTCAGTGATGTAAATGTATTAAAAAAAAATACAGGATAAGTTTGATCAAAAACAAAAGTTTCAAGGAGATAAAGCTGATGAAGGAGTAGAGAGAACAACTAAACTGAAAAAGAAACAAATAAAAAAAGAAATGCCACCATAAATCAAAGAACACAATAAAGAACAAGCCAAAAAGCGAGGGCTTAATTCGCCGTGAGAAGGCGAATGTCAGAAGCATTCAATAAAAAGAATATTTGTAGAACACGTAATAAGATTAATTGAAATATTTGGAGTTACTAGAGAGAGATACGGTTCCAGTTTGCGCAGCATCCCGTAGGGAAAAATCAGATTAAAAGATAATAATTATGAAAAAGTAATTCTAACAATATGTAGTTTAGTTAGACTAAGAATAGACTCATTTATATTGGTCTAAAAATCTGTAATTAGTCAAAATAAAATAAAAAATATTTGGTAATAAATGTTTAATTAGTAACAGGAAATATCTCAAAGCTTTATTCTGTCATAAAATTACGCAACTATGTTTGACATTGCAAGTAACCTGAAGTCAAATGATAGAGGCACTTTATCAATTTTTGGAGATGTTTATTAACTTTACCCCTAATATTCGTTGGTGGCGATCGCCTTTTTCCCTATTCTTGGGTGGGTTGGCTTTTCCTTATTCTCCTAGCAGCCACCTCTACTTCTGAGGTATTGATAGTTTATAGTCTCAAACAGTTACCCTCTAGTTTGGTCGCTCTGGTCTTGCTCATAGATCCGGTCTTAAGTGCTATTGTAGCTTGGAGAATCTTTTCCGAACAGCTAGGTTGGTTGAACTGGATCGCTTTTGCAGTAATTTTGTTGGGAGTCTACCTTGCCATATCCAGCAAATCTGCGGTAAAAACTCAAACATAGTGATATTTGCACAATAGACTTGTCGCTAAATATATTGAAAAAATCGCTAAAACCTATAGGGGGAATTTATTTAAATATTTTAGTTTTTCTGAAGCTACCAGCTTTACACAGGAAAATTTTTCGCATTGTTGTAGCCGATAGAGCAACAACTCTAATTTATAATTTTAGGTTTTTTGAATATGCCTGAAGCCATAGGGGAGGCCAAGAATACTTATCTTTACAGCTTTTGTTAACAAATTATAATCTTATTTGACTTATAATTTGTGGTAAAGTTTATATCTTATAGACTACCAAAAATCAATCAAAATAGCAACTCAGATCAACAGGATTAAATCAATGACAAAGCAACGAATTGCCGAAATATTAAGAAGCGGTGAACCTGATGAAAAAGTGACAATTAAAGGATGGGTACGCACTAAGCGAGAGTTGAAAGAATTTGCTTTTGTAGAAGTTAATGATGGTTCCTGTTTAGCTAATCTGCAAGTGGTATTAAATCCCGATCTAGCAAATTATCAGGAAAATTTGAAACAGATGAATACTGGTGCTGCGGTAGAAGTGACGGGTATATTGGTGGAGTCTCCAGCGAAAGGGCAAAGAATTGAAATGCGGGGAGAAAATGCCATTGTTTATGGTGATGCTGACCCCGAAACTTATCCTTTGCAGAAAAAACGCCACTCTTTTGAATTTCTTCGCTCCATAGCACATTTGCGATCGCGCACTAATACTTATGGGGCAGTTTTTCGAGTAAGAAATGCTTGTGCTAATGCTGTCCATCAATTTTTTCAAGAACGAGGTTTTTTATGGATTCATACTCCTATTATTACTGCTAGTGACTGTGAAGGTGCGGGGGAAATGTTTAGGGTTACTAACTTAGATTTAAAGAAAATTCCGATAACAGAAAAACAAGATATTGATTATAGTCAAGACTTTTTTGGGAAGCCTGCTTTTCTGACAGTTAGTGGTCAGTTAGAAGCGGAAATTTTGGCAACTGCTTTTAGTAATGTTTATACATTTGGTCCGACTTTTAGAGCGGAAAATTCTAATACTTCTCGGCATTTGGCTGAGTTTTGGATGATTGAACCGGAGATGGCTTTTTGTGATTTGGCAGGGGATATGGATTTGGCGGAGAAGTTTTTGAAGCATATTTTTAAATCTGTTTTGGAAAGTTGCCAGGAGGATATGGAATTTTTCAATAAACGGATTGATAAAACTGTTTTTGAAACGGCAGATACGATTATTAATAATAGTTTTGAAAGGATTACTTATACTGAGGCAGTTTCTATTTTGGAAAAGGTGGATAAGAAGTTTGATTATCCCGTAGAATGGGGTTTAGATTTACAGTCAGAACATGAACGTTATTTGTGTGAGGAAATGTTTAAAAAACCTGTAATTGTCACTGATTATCCGGCAAAGATTAAGGCTTTTTATATGCGGTTGAATGATGATGGTAAGACTGTTAGGGCAATGGATGTTTTAGTACCAAAGGTGGGAGAAATTATTGGGGGTTCTCAGAGGGAGGAACGTTTGGATGTTTTGGAGAAGCGCATTGATGAACAGGGGATGAGTAAGGAGGAATTATGGTGGTATTTAGATTTGCGCAGATATGGTACTGTGCCTCATGCGGGGTTTGGTTTGGGGTTTGAGCGGGTGGTACAGTTTATGACGGGTATGGGGAATATTCGGGATGTGATTCCTTTTCCGAGAGCGCCTTTGAGTATTGATTTTTGAGGGTTGAGATTTGGAGTTTGGAGTTTGTCTAAATTATAATAACTTTAACGTTATAGTTGATAAAAAAAATCAAGATTATTGACTCCTGACTCCTTCTTCAATCACCCACATTCCGCACGTCAATGTGTGGCAGACATGGTGGCAGCACAGTTATTTAATCAGCACGAAGGAAATCAAATATCAAGTATTTATGGAGCTGTTAGTATTAGTACTATAGTAATCCTATTTTAGTTCTAATATTTTACTGGTAGGGGCGAATGGCCATTAGCCCGTAGAGGATTCAGGTAGGGGAGCCGTCGGATTGGCGATGTACAGGAGTCATAATTTTAAAGGTTTTCAATTAATATTAATTGTTATAAAAATTTTCACAACCTAATGCGCGGATTGCTATATTTGCCAGTTTATTAAACTTGATAGAGATGTTGTTTTTATTGATTTATAGAAGTTTTCATTTAGGTAGAATACAAAGATTCTAGCTAAAAGTCAGCCATACTAATGCTGCTGGATCTGAAGGCAAAAGTTTGTATTATATGAAAGTTAAAAGCGCTATAAGAGAGTATTATATTCGAGATATTTAGAAGATTTTAGTAATTTTGCTTGAGGCCGTTAATTAATATTAATCATTATCAGTGAAAAAACGGATTACTGTTTATTAAAATTGAAACTAAAAAGTAATTATACTGATTATTCCAGTCTTTATTCTGTGCTTCATCTTACTCTTATAAGTAGTCGGACAAAAGTTTTTGTCACTGTATAAAGTTTTGTGAAAATAGCTTAAAGCTTGTCATAAGAGATAATTTAGCTGGTTTATACTTCTTAAGACAGTAGCCTTTATTTATTTCCAACTACTTAGAATCTATATATCTTGTTTTAAATTATGTTATACCAATTTAATGTGAAGTTGCACAGAATGAACTTAAGCGGGGCAATGCTTTTAGAAGCTCTAGTTATATGCAGCTTCATAAAAATTTGGTATTATAGCAATCCTAAATCATTTGTAAAATTCCTAGACTTCTGAAAAACTTCCTCCTTCTCACTTCCATTCTGCCTCACAGGAGTGCGCATTCCCTCACAGGAGTCAGCTACCAGGTGCGTCTGTCGCGCCCCGCGGGATCTGACCGCTTGCGTCTAGCCTCTTCCAGAGGAGCTAAAGCTAACGCCGACGCGGGGTCGCACCGCATCTGCCATCTGCCTCGTGCCTTAAAGTAACCCATTTATTTCACGAATCATTTCATATTGCTATATAAGTTTTGAACTATATTAATATTCAAGACTCTTAATAAGTATCATAAAGGTTACTTGTCAAAACAGATGTAGAGCTTCATCAAAGCTTTATATTAGATTTGTTAGAATTGAAACTAGATACTTAAGAGGAGAAATATCCATGCAATTTAAAATAAATAAACTGAAAAAATGGGGCTTATTCTTAGCAGCAATTTCTATATTTAATGGAGCTTGTGCAGGAATTCCTGATTCTTATTCTGAACCTCAGATATCTACTAATTCAGCAGTTCAGGATATTGCAAAAATGGGAAAAGTCACTCAACTAAAAATAGCAATTCTCCCTTCTATCACTACAGAAAAACAACAGGATAGAATTCGGCGTTTAGATAAGTATTTAGAACAAAAATTAGATATTCCTGTTGAAATCAAACTAACTAAAGATTACAATACGACCGTTGATTTGTTGGTAAGCGGTAAAGTTAAAATGGCTTATCTAGGGCCGTTCACTTATATTCAAGCAAAACAGAAAAACCAGAATTTAGAACCTATTGTTGCCCACATTGAAAAGACTACTGGTCGTCCCTGGTACAACAGCATTATTGTTACTATAAAAAATTCGGAAATTAACACTGTACAAGACCTAATAGGGAAGCGATTTAGCTTTGTCAATAAGTCTTCTACTTCCGGATTTCTAGTTCCATCAACTCACTTTGAAACATTAGGAATCATTCCAGAAAAAGATTTTGCAAGCGTTGAATATGCTGGTGGACATGACAATAATGTACTAGCCTTAGAAGATGGAAAAGTTGATGCTATTGCTATTGAAAAGCCGGCTTATGTTGAGTTAAAAAATCAAGGTTTATTGTCTGAAGATAAGTACAAGATTATTTGGAAATCTGACCCTATTCCGAATCCCCCCATCGTGATTTCTAACCAACTACCAGTAGAATTCAAAATTGCGCTTCAAAAAGCCCTAATTGATGCACCAGAAGGTTTAGTTGGTATTGGAGGTGTGGAATCAGCAGGTTACACCTTGGTTTCAGACGGAGATTACGAACCTGTAAGAAAACTGCAAGAGTTGCTTAACACTCCATCCTAGTCTAAGTTGATATTTATGGTTAAAAAATCAGGGTCATTTTATTCTCAGTTTGGTGAATATTTTGCGTGGTTTTAGTTTATTGGTTAGGACATTACTAAATCCTAAAACTTAGTCAGAGATTACTTCTGACTTGCGCGTAGCACTATATCCTATCCATACAATTAATCAATCCTGAAGTGGTACATTCTCGTGGATTGACAAAAATCAAATTGTAGAATGAAATAGCCCTGTTAAACAATCATATCAAATCCGGATAATCAGTTATCGAAAACCTTCTACCCTCTGCCTTCAGAGCACAGATATAATAAGTATTTAACCGGATTCTATATAAAACATTGGGTGGAGAATTATATCTATACAAATCTTGTTTAAAATTTCTGCTGTACATTTTCTTTGTTTCCCTTTCTTAATCTATCTGCATAATTTATTGTATAAACAGTCAATTTATCCCAAAGTCAATGAAGCTTATCACCAAGTTTTTGAGTTCTTCTACTTTGTTTTTTAGTATAATTGTGTTTCTTTTGTGGGGCAGCACAATTTTTCTCAATCAAGCAGAAATATCTGTTTCATAAAGTCGAGAAAAAACTCTAAATTCTATAGAAAAAGTAATTTGCTTACAAGTCACTTTGGCACATCAAGTCGAAGCCTTGAAGGATTATTTATTTATCGATCAAAAGACTGTTGATATGATTCGTTATCAGCGAGCGAGGTCAAAATTTATAATTTGTCTAGAGGAGTTAGAATATTTAATTCCAGACCTTGAAGAAATTCCAGTAATTCAGCGTCGTCATCAAAATATAATTCGTTTAGCCAATGGTTTAAAAAATACCTCCAACAGCTTATCTGAAACTCAGCAGGATATTCGTGCCTTGAACTCCTTTAGTAAAGATATTCAATTGTATTTAAACTCGTTAGCAGAAACAACAAAAACTCAGGATAATTTAGTTTTAAAAAAAGCACGAGAGTTACAGCAAATTTCAAGATTAACCCAGTATTTAATAATTATGGCAGTTTTATTTATTTTTATACTACAGTTTAAGCTAATTTTTATACCTATAATTAATTCAATTCAAAAACTAAAGGAAGGAACGAACCAAATTAGTAAGGGAGAACTGAATCACCGCTTAAAGATTCAAATTGAATAGACCTGTGGTGATAATTAATCTAAAACCCTTGTAATGCCTGGGCAAAAACTTAGTTTCCACGCCTCTTTCTAATAGTTATAATCTAATTGCTGTAATCCATGTCTAATAGTACTGATAATCGGCCAGGGCTAAATTGGACTGTATGGGCACTTGGCTTGGTTAGCCTCTGTAGCGATTTTGCCAGCAAAATGATCTACCCCATTACTCCAATTTTCTTAACTACTGTACTGGGCGCTCCGGTCTGGAGTGTGGGTATAGTTGAAGGCATTGCAGAGAGTGTGGCTAGTATCCTCAAACTCTATTCAGGTTGGATGTCTGACCTAGTGGGGCAAAGGAAACCATTTGCTCTAGCAGGTTATGGGTTAGGTGCAATTTCTAAATTGGTACTGGCTCTATCTGGGGTTTGGGGCCACGTTCTCGTCGCACGCTTAATCGACCGGGTGGGCAAAGGAGTCCGAGCTGCTCCTAGAGATGTGCTGATTACAGAAAATTGTGCAGCCAATCAGCGAGGCCAAGCCTTTGGATTACACCACAGTTTAGAGACTATAGGTGAAGTTTTAGGGCCACTCTTGGGATTTTTGTTTTTGCAGCAGTATGTCAATAACTATCGTGGGGTATTTGCAGTGGCATTTTTCCCCGCTCTGTTAGGTGTCTTACTATTATTGGTGCTAGTGAAAGAACCCAAGGTGGTTTCTCGGCAAAAAAACTCGCAACCTCAGTTTACATTCCGAGGATTAAGCCCTATCTACTTTAGATATTTAATGGCGATCGGAATTTTTAGTCTGGGTAACTCTTCTGATGCTTTTTTGTTGTTACGTGCCCAGGATTTAGGTTTTGATGGAACGCAACTTCTGTTGCTATACTCGGTGTTTAATCTAGTAGAAACTTGTTTGGGATTAGCTGCGGGGCGCTTGTCAGATCGGGTGGGAAGACGACCATTATTAGTTACAGGGTACTTAGTTTTTGCACTGGTATATCTGGGGTTTGCCACAGCGAAGAGTGCTGAAATAGTTTGGGTTCTATTTATACTGTATGGGCTTTACTCGACTCTAACGCGGGGAGTACAAAAGGCTTTTGTGGCAGATTTAGTCCATCCCGATCGACGGGGTGCAGAAATTGGCACTTTCTATATGTTGGTGGGTTTAGTAGCTCTGCCTGCGAGTCTAATTGCGGGTTGGTTATATGCTCAATTTTCAGTTTCCGCACCATTTTACCTAAGTACAGGTACAGCTATTTTTGCTGCTTTGTTATTGGGCAGTGTTAATAATTCCCGGAGACCAACTCCATCAATAAAAAAATATTAGCTCTAAATAAAAAAATAAGTACCTGTGCAAAATTAATTTAACATTTGTAAGTAGGGAGTAGGGAGTAGGGAGTAGGGAATAAAAAATATACATATATCTCACATTCGGTCAGTCAATTTGTCACATAAAAAGTAGCACAAACATATGTGGGTTGCTAAGTATTTATACTCTGTCAATTATCTGGATTTAACTGAGACGGGAGCCAAATCATCAGCCATAAATTAATTATAAATACTTGCTAAGGCCAGACAATTAGCGACCATTATTCCCTACTGACTACTGACTACTGACTAATGACTACTGACTACTGACTACCTGCCCTTTATGCTACGCTTTGAAGTGCGGAATGTAGGATTTTAAATTGGTAGTGGTAAACAAGTAATGATTTTTGCAACTTACCTTCTGTTAATAAAAGGTATGTAGCAACCAATATCGTGACATATTTAGGACTACCTGAAAATCAAAAGATATATCCCTAGGTTTAATTTTCCTAGGGATTATCAGATTAATTTCAATCAAAATTAGACTAGACTCACCTAGACTGCACTGATTGCTCTTGGGCACCAACTAAGACTTTATTCGGTACTTTATGGATGTGATTAATAGCAGGTTTTATCGGTAAAACTATTTCTAAAGTATCAATTTCTTCATTCCACATAACTAGATCGTCTAGATTTTCCCAAGTAGCTGCAAAGGGAGATAAAGCCAATGAGCAAGCTTTCCAATTACTTTCAACAGGTGTCATTAATTTTTGGCAAATACCACCACGTCTTCCCTCTGGTGAATAATATCGACAATGACGACAAGCTACAATGGTTTTCATAAAATATTTTCCTAAATTTGATTGACTAAATTTGACGAATCTACTCTAATTATTTTGAAACTTCTTGATTGATGGTTTTAATCTATTCAATTCATTATTACATCTAGCTTATAGCGATCGTAACACAGAAATAAAACTTTATATTGTTTTTATAATTCCGTTATATACGGAAACATTTGGATTGCACAGGGCTACAAAAATGTATGAAAAAATACAATATAGCCTTAAAACCTATGGGGATCAAGCCAAAATTTTAGTCATATCAAAGAAAAATAAATAATTTTTCAGGCGGTCGCAGCGAATAATATCACACCGATAATTACGAATAAATACTGAGGAAAAAACTTTTCAAAGATGTTAAACAGTACTAATTAATTTATATTAATTAGTATTGTATTTTAATTACAGTTGCTGATGAGGAATAATCAAACAGATAATTTAGCTCGGTGGCAAACATAGGGAGTGGAAAAGAGTTTTCTATCGAGCAATTCTCTGTGAAGTCGCAAGTCCACACTGAAAGGGAAAGTCTTTGAGTGTGGGTAGTTCATCCCCTTGTTTCTGACCACTGCTTAGTGGCACAGATAGCACATACTGACCAACGTTGGATTTCTCCAGGGGGCGTAGGAGATTGGCATTGAGGACATAGAGGTAAGTGTTGAGAACGGGCCTTAACAGTTTTAGCCCAATTTTGAAAAACGGTCTGGGGATTTTGATTTTTGTCCGTGGGATTTACCACGGGTGCTTTTTCATATCCATCAGTCATGCTAGGATGTCGTTGCCAATGATTTACCTTCTCAATTTGCCTAGATTGCCTCCGCTCTCGAATAGAATGCCACTGAGCAGAAGAAAACCTAATATTTTCTAGGGGTGTAGGTAACAAGTCATTTAGCTGCTGTAAAAGTTTGGGAATCCGGAAACTTAACTCTTGAGACAAAGCAGGACTGGACGTCGCTACATATAAAACTCCCCGGTCAATATGTAGAGGTTGAGTTTTAGGAGCGATCGCTCCTAAAACTTGCTCCCAACATTCCAACAGCTTTTGAAACTGTTTTTGTTGGGGCAATCGCTCCATAATTTTTAAATAGCCTAAAATCTGATTTAGGGATTGAAAATCCATAGTCGTCTTACCAAAATTTGGACATTCAGACAAATGTTTGTGTAGAAAATGCGACGGGCTAACCTAGTGGTTGGTCTAGTTGGCACTTAAGGAAGCAGAAAACCTATAGGGGAGAGGGAGCCATTGGATTAGCAATGGTGACCTACATAAGTTTTAATAATCCCGCCCTGTAGCCATAGCTATCTGTGTCGGGAGGATATCAATGAGTAACTAGCAGGAGTTTTAAAATGAGTCAAAAGTTATTGCAGTCCACGAAAAAATCTACCTACGAACTGAACCCTGCTTTGCAGGCAGTTATGGAAAGTTTAGATGTACAACTTGAAGAAGAGCTAACAAGATATCGGAAATATCACAGACGAACTGAAAAACAACCCCCTACTTCCGAAAGAAAGAATAATCAGCTAATATACAAAACTCCTGAACTAATCTCTATCCTCCCAGCAGATGAAGAAATAGCATCCTTGCCTTCCCTAGAAGCCGAGTTACCACAGGAAAACCCAGAAAAATTAAATGCTTCGGTCAAAGAGCGCTCACCAGAGGCGATCGAACCTCCCACTCCCGCAGAACTGACTATGGCCAAAAAAGGCACTGGGGAATCAGTATCTCAAGAATCTACAAACAGCTTAAATCAGGGTAATCAGAAAAACACATCTACATCTAAATTATTAGACGATCGTGATTCCACTGCACCAGAAAACTATCTCGAATCTTCGGAGAAACTTCTAGAGAGTTTGGATGGGCTAAAATCACGTCGTCAGGAGCAACCTACTTATCTGAAAAGTTTGTTTACTCCTCTGGGAATAGCTTCAATGTTTTTGTTTCTGGTATCTTGCAGTACCTTAGGTTATGTCTTGATGAATCCATCCGGTCTGAGTAATTTGGGTTTAGACCGTCTATTTAAACGTAGTTCTACTATGAGTCAACAGGATACAGATAACAGTCAAAATACATCAGAACAACCATTACCCAAATCTCCTAATCTAGCATCTCAAGAATTTGTAGACCTAGATTTGAATACTCTAAGTAACGTTAATCCTCAACCTAGTCAGATTCCATCCCCAACTGCAACAGCAAAACCTTTAGTACCACCACCAATATCGGGAAGTGCTAATACTTCCTCAGTGCCTACTTACAAACCCAGCGCAGAACTTGATAATCTCAGCAGCACTTTATTACCTGAGTCTGCCCAGTCTGCTAATAACCAATCTACAACAACGACCCCATCTTCAACACCTGCCCCAAAAACTACTAGCAGTTCTCAAATAACTAGCCCGATAAAATCAGAAGATGGTTGGTATTATGTTGTGGTTGACTATATAAATGAAGAATCTTTGTATCAGGCACAGCAAGTAGTTCCAGATGCTTATATTCGGGAAACGGCTGATGGTATGAAGATACAGATGGGGGCGCTATGGGAAACTGACAGAGCAGAAAAATTTCTCAAAGAATTACGCGAAGAAGGATTAAACGCGAAATATTACAAGTTTGAACCAGAGAATTATTGAAACTATTTAAGCAAGTCAGGTGCTTTGTGTTAGTGAAAAGTTAATAGTTAATTTATTCCAGAGGGGGCAGTGCTAAACAGGTAATGATTGATTGTAGTGATGGACAAAATACGCGCGTAGCACCAATGTAATTTTCAATCTTATTTGGAGAAAGACAAAATTTTTCGCCCTAATCAAGAAACTCCTTCTCTTAAGGTATTGTGGAATCGTTAAATGTAAGAAGTTTTACCGAATCATTAAGGTTTAAAGCCTCTCCTTTAAAGGGGAAAGCGGTCGCGCATGCTGGCGCACAACTCCGCTCTTCGCGGAGCGACATGTTTGCGGAGCATTCCGATAGGAAAAAGCGGAGCTTCCCGCAGGGTGGGATGGCGTTTTGCTGGCGCACAACTGCGCTCTTCGCGGAGCGACATGTAAAGCTGAGCGGCTCTGTAAGAGCGGGTCTCCTTTCCCTCCGGGACGCTACGCGTTAACGTAGTTTTGCGAAGCGCAAACGCCATATCCAATCGACCAAGAGACAAGAAAAAATTTTCATGATTAGTCAATCCTATCCCTTTTAAGGAGAGGTAATAATTAATTATTAATAATTAATTATTAATTGTTGAACTCTTACCTCCAGACTCGGTGACTCGGTGACTCCTAACTAAAAAAACGATCTTCATTGACAAAGATACGTTTAGGGGTTCTATATGGTTTTTCTATTAACTCCAAATATTGAGGTTAATTCGTTGATAGAGAATTTTTGATAATTCAACAGTATACATTTAGCTGTAGTCTCTCACTAGAGGAAATTTACTTTGCCTACTTATTCTTTCTAAAAGTTTTTTCGTTTCGGTCTTTAATTCTCAACATGAATCTCATCTAAATCACCATTTTTCTTCCCTCGATCTAAGGATATGTTTTGATGATAAAAATAGGCAATTAATTTTGTGTACCTGCTTAACTATTAATTGTTAATTGTTAATTATTGAACTGTTTTTTTTCCACGGCTCGATGTCTTTTACTGGGTAGACCTGACGATAGTTTTTGCTTGGAATAAAGGTCAGACAAATTAAGTTAAATTAGGAAGAAAAAATAATTCAGAATTTGTACTAATTCCTAAAGCTAAACTTTAAAGATAGAATAGCTCAATTATGCCAAGAGTATGGAATTCTGTTTCTAAAAATAGAATAGAGTAGGGGTGAACCTGCCGTTCGCCCCTTTTTTAGATGGTGACTATCTATCGACATTATGGAGAAAAACTCGGCGCTGGTGCTCGAACTCAAGTCCCGATCGAGGAAGCGCCGACCCTGCGGACCGATGATTGGAAACCTAAGTCCTTCAGACAAGCTTCGCTAACAGGAACAAAGCATAAAGCGATGCAGCGCGGTCTTGGGGAGGCAGTTGCTCCACTTGGGGTTTCCCCAAGT
>JBARXI010000342.1:0-23706 GCA_049647275.1 Microcoleaceae cyanobacterium | reverse complement strand
ATTGATGTTGATATTTTGATTTACTGATTATTTTACCTCTCCATACTTCTATGGTAGGTATTTGATCTTCTAGCTTCTCTCCAAACTTCCACTTCAAATTACAACCGTGATTCACGTCTTGATCTGGATTTAACGGTGGCTTAGTGATTATGGGATCTAGCATAGTTGTCAAATCCTTTCTGGATGATTAATTAACTTATATTGGGCTTTTTATCTGGGCGACGTGAATCTCATAGTTTCTGTTCATGTTTGGGTTCACCTCATATCCTCGTATATTGTAAGGCTTTTGCTCAAAAGTTTGCCTAATACTATAGAGATATTTTAGCGATGGTTCCAAACACTGACCTTTCGATAAAGTTTTGGCAATTAGGGTTATTCCTGAAGAAAGCATCAAACATTTAAGGTGCCGAAAGCATCTTAGCAGGAAAATCTTTTTTTAATACTTGAGTTATTGCCCCTGTTTTGAGTTGGTTTGATTGGGCAACACCGTTAACACCGTTAAATTATAAAAGGCTGCTTAACTTACCAGTAATCTTGCTTAAAGATTTTCTATCTCTAGTAGCAGGCACTGGTGAAGTTTCTAATTTAGTCCTTTGTTTTAGGTCTTGTTTGTTAGTGTAACTCTCGATCCCTATTATTTTACTTAATATTAAGTTAATATTTTTTAATATTTTCACAATATATATAACTTTAATTAATATTATGAATGATTGGTGAAATTATCTGATATAATTTTTTCCTTAAAATTATATTACTCTGAGGAAACGCTTTGCCGGCATTTCTCACAAACCAGAGCGATCGCCTATCTAAGCAAGTCCCCACAGTCTGAAGCGCTACCTTATCTGACTTTAAGTCGGGCGACCCTTTAGTCCGGAAAATTACGGTCTTTTGACCTGGATAAACTTCAAACCATTGTTAATTAGATGTTGGTAAAAAGTAGAAATCAACAGCAAGTTTTGGGTGAAATAGTTCATTAAAATAATGAATTATTAAATGTCAAATAAAATAGGCTATCTTTTAGTTAAAAAAATTACACTTATTATTGAAGGGAACAGGCAACAGCTCCAGAAGGCAAAGTTGGGAACAAAATCGAACCTGATTCGATTCACGCTCGGTATATCTCCTAAGCAGCTCTTTCTCTTGCTATAGTATCAGAATAGTTTTAATAGCAATGGCGAGTTATTTATTTCTAATCAAGATAATAGGAGCGATCGCTTATTCTAAAATGGAAGCTATTCCCGATTTAAGCTGAATTTTTATTAGTTTATAAATGACTTTTAAACTATTGAGAATGACTGGTAAAAAGTTTTGTTATTTTTGTAATAGTAAATTAGGTTTGGCTGTCGGTAAGGTATGATGATTCAGCAATTAACAATTAATAATTACCCCTTCTTAAAAGAAGGGGATTGACACTTAAGGAAATTTTTTAATTTTATCCCCTTAAAAGGGGGGACTTTAAACCTGAATTGTTTAATTATTAATTATTAATTATTAATTATTCGGTAATATTCACAAAATCTAGAATATTTGCCAATTATATAATTTAGCAATTGGCAATAAATCGATATTATACCCGAAATTACTAACGTCGCAAGTTAGATATATTGATGAGTTTTTTATGGTTTTTCAATTAGGCTTTCTCGAATTTATTCAGATGCTTTATTTCTTGATATTAGAATTTGGGTGTGTTTGGTTAATCCCTATTTAATAAATCTTTTTAATTAGGTGTAAAAAAAATCTGCCCTCGACCTAATTGCCAAATTTTTTTAATTCTCTTACTTCCTGAATCTGTGACTTCTAACTGCTCACTAAATTATACTGATGCTAGTGGATTTGATGTTAGTCCCTAATACTAATTTCAAAAAAGAATATTACAAATAATCAAAGTAAGGAAAAGATTTTGCCCATAATGTTTGAGGTCTATAAAAATACAAATTAAGTTTCCCCCTAAAAAATGCTTAGAGCCTATTCTATTGACTACTAACTAAGTAGGTCGGCATAAATAAACAAACGCATAATGTGGGCAATGCGCGTAGTCAGCTAAAACCTTTATAAAGATACACTTATAGGGATTGCCCACCCTACAACTTAGAGCCTATTCTATTGACTACTAACTACTATAAAAATCCTAAGTATTTGTCGCAAATATTAATCGTGGCTGGTATAAATCGGCTTCTTACATCAAATAGGTTAATTTTGCTATAGATGATTGATTGGGAGTAGGGGAGTTTCAGAATGTGGGGAGATAGGGAAATAGTATAATTACTTGTATTTCAGATAAAATTACTTTTTTACTCTCTGGCTCAATGAGAAGCTTTTGTGAAATAACTGTAGCATGATTTTTCGTATTTCATATTAAATTAATTTGTGATAAATGTGAGTCAGATCGGATTGGAAATGGTAAGTTATAGTAATCGCTTATTGATTGCTATTTAATGCCGAGAGATATATATTTAAAACATGGCGAATCAAGAATATCTGGCCCTACTCCATCGGGGTGTAGGTGTATGGAATCAGTGGAGACAAAAAAATCTAAATATAGAACCAGACCTTAGTGAAGCAAACTTGAGGGGTACTAATCTACAGGGAATTAATTTTCAAGGAGTTAATCTCAGGGGAGCTAATCTTTGTTTGACTCAACTTATGTCAGCTAATTTAAGTAATGCGAACTTGGTTTCTGCTCAACTAATTAATGCTAATTTGACTTATGTTAATTTTAGTGGTGCTAATTTAAGTAATGCGAATTTGATTTCTTCTGAGTTGAAACTTGCTAATTTAGTGGAAGCTGATTTAGTTAATTCAAATTTGATTGGTACTGATTTACAAAAAGCTAATTGTCGATGTGCTAATCTGAGTTGTGCTGACTTAAGTAGGAGTAACTTAGCAGAAGCTGATTTAATTGAAGCTAACTTTAGCAATGCCAATCTTAGTTATGCTAATCTCTATAAAGCTGAATTGATTGGGGCTTATTGTTACAAGACTAACCTCTACAAAGCTAATTTAATTGGCGCTCATCTTAGTGGGATTTACTTATTACACGCTTCTTTTAAAAAAGCTAACCTTTACAGAGCAGATTTCCGATTTGCTAATCTTAAGAAAGTCAATTTTCAGCAGGCAAATTTGAGAGAGGCTTATTTGCGAGGAGCTAACCTTAGTAAAGCTAATTTAAGTGGGGCTGATTTGAGTGGTACTTATTTTCGAGGAGCTAACCTAAATAAAGTTAATCTCACTGATGCTTTGATTGATAATATTAATCTTGATGATGCTAATCTTCAGGAAGCAATTATGCCCGATAGCCAAATCAAAATTAATTATAATTATTAAATCATATATTTATACTCTCAAGGGGTTAAAGCTGGATTTTTAATAATCGCTGAAAACTATTTATTAGTAGAAAATAAACCATAATTATAAAAGTTAACTTCTCAGCTATTTCCATTATATAATGAATTTTTTAGTGGCTTAACTACTGCATTTTATTCAACAGGACCTTCAAGTATTTCTTGCACCTCAGTGGTAGTTTTTCCTAAAATTCTAGCTATAGGTGCTACTAAATTTGGATCTACTGCTTTGCCAGCATAAATGTCCTTGAGTTGTTCTGGAGAAATTTTATGAATATCACAGAATTTAATAAATTCGTGACCACTAACTTGTAGTTGTTCTTGCCTCTCTCGTAGCAACAGAGCAACTGCTCTTGGTCCATATTTGGGCCTTTCAGCTAAGGCTATGTATTTTTGCATTAAGTCGTTGACTCGACTTCTTTTACCTCCTACTCGACGCAGCAAGTCAAGACAAGCCAGCCTTAGAGCTTTGCGTAGCCTTTCTTGCTCATTCATAACTTCTAGAAT
Source organism: Microcoleaceae cyanobacterium (assembly GCA_049647275.1). Classification (GTDB taxonomy): domain Bacteria; phylum Cyanobacteriota; class Cyanobacteriia; order Cyanobacteriales; family Microcoleaceae; genus JASJEE01. The sequence goes on along the minus strand of JBARXI010000342.1, from coordinate 19,858 downwards.
TTCCTCAGCATATTCGGGTTTACAAATACCCACTAATTCTCCATCATTTAAAATTGGCACATAGAAACCCATTCCACATTCCCAAGGTGATTCTTCGTTGGTAGCCATGCTTAAGTCTCCTAATTTTGTTTGAGCTATAATTTAGATTGAGCTATAATTAGATTGACAATTTCTCTGCCTAAAATCAAGAGGATTGTTCTTTCAGAGAAAAACTCCTTGTAAAAGCACAGCTTTTACTAGGATGATTTAACACATGGATAGGAACTATCGTTCGGAGTCCATTTTTATGATTATACAACCAATATCTAAACAATATGGAGCAATAAACTGCTCCGGTTCGTTTTCATCAGTTGTCAGAAAGCCTGTTGCCTTTCAGCTCACGGGATGATAAGGAACTTAAATGGCTCTTACAATATGGAATAAAAAGAATAACAATTGCCCAAAAATTGTGTCCTAAAAGATAATAATCATTCCCATAGAAAAGCGATCGCAGAGCAGTTTATCCTCAACATAGGAATGAGCATAAAATCAAATACATAAGTTCAAGACTAAAGCTTAAATAGATTAAACTTTAGTCTTTCTAAATTATGTAATTCAATCATTAAAATGAATAACTAATAATTATTAATTAGGGTTTACTGATTAATTATAAAAGCATTTATAGACCAAGGCTGAAGCCTTTTTTATCGGAAAAAAGTGCAAGCTTTTGGCTCGTAAAAGCTCAAAATGTGAATATTTTGAGCAAACAAGGGTGCAAAAATCAAACATACTATTATTCCTCATACCTCCTCTTTCATCATAAAAATTCGGTAAGTAGGAAACCACCGTCTTTTAAGCGGTGGATGGAAACGACGGGCGCGGATTTTAATCCGTAGTCAAAAAAATGTGTTATAATTAACTGGAAACTTAAAAAAAGTAGCCTCAATGGTCTTTTGGCCGGAGAGAGTAGTGGCAATTGACACCGCCTAGTGGACTGAGCAGTGTATACGTATTACGGTACGGTACTGGCAATGTGGTTGTTTTGCCTAACGGCATACTTCGTAAACGAGCAATGTGAAAATTGAGGTTTTAACCCGATTTACAACTCCCCTGAAGAATCCACGCGGATTTATCCCGTGGAGTGTCAAAGACCTAATACTGTTTTGCGCAAGTCAACCGCTTTACGGAAGTTAAAAGCGTGAAGCATTACTAAGGTTGCATTTGCGCACTATTCCCTCATAATAGTAATCTCAAAGTCAAAAGTCGAGATGATATGGACTGAAAACTTTAACTGAGAATAATTTTAGACAATTATTTGAGTAATAGGAAGTAACAAGGGAACTACTGTTAAATCGCCTCACCCTTAAGATTGCTTCTCTAAAATCTGTTCAATAATATTTTCTTAGATAGTGAGGTTTATTTCCACCTACCTACTTATACCAATTTAATGTGAAGTTGCACAGAATAAATTTAAGCAGGGCAATGCTTTTATAACTTTTGTTATATGCAGCTTTATAAACATTTGGTATTAGTTATTAAAATTAACACCGACAGATCTAATCTATATAAGTAAATAAGTAATAATAAAATCAATCAACTGTTGTTTGAAGATATTTAATACATCAAAATAATGATGTTAACTTATTGCGACAACTACCGAAAAATTTCAGATATTTAACAACTTTCCTAGCAGTCAAAAACATAGTTTTTGGTAGAGATAAATCTGCTACAGTTATTAACTTATTCAAAAGTCATAACTTAAGAACTTACGCATTTTTCCATCTCATTTTTATCGTACTAGAGTTTTTACTGATATTGATATAGTCTTACTGCGTAAGTCCTAAACTTGTAAATATTAACTGTCAGCCAAAAGGATAACAAGCCAAAGCATATAAATTAAATCACCCACTTCATACCTGGTAACTATTGATTAATCAACAGTCATTCCGAAATACCCCAAATATTTTACCCAACCTCACCAGGTTCAATAATACGTTGAAATAAATAACCAGTACCCCGTGCAGTCAAAATCAACTCCGGATTACTTGGGTCATCCTCCAACTTAGCCCTAAGTCGAGAAATATGAACATCAACCACTCGCGTATCCACATGGCGCTCTGGCGTATAACCCCAAACTTCCTGCAAAATCTCTGACCGAGAAAAAGGCTCTCCCGAACGACTAACTAATAATTCCAACAGACTAAATTCCATCCCAGTTAGTCTAATGCGTTGATCGCCTTTATAAACCTGTCGCTTATTAGTATCAATTCTGATACTGGTGACTTGTATCACACCAGAACTTGGAATACCAGTTACCCCATTTTTATCAACCCGACGTAATACAGAACGAATTCTTGCTTCTAATTCTTTTGGAGAAAAAGGCTTAACAACATAGTCATCAGCACCCAACTCTAAACCTGTAATTCGATCTGCAACATCTCCCAAAGCAGTTAGCATAATAATGGGGATATCTGATTCTTTCCGCAATTCTTGACATACACCATAGCCATCTAATTTTGGCATCATCACGTCTAACACCACTAAATCTGGCTCTGTATTGTGAAAAGTTACCAAAGCTTCTTCTCCATCAGCAGCTGTAACAACATCATAGCCAATCATCGACAGTCGAGTTTCTAAAATGCGGCGGATACTCGCCTCGTCATCCACAACCAATATTTTTTCTTTATGATTTTCCACTTTTCCTAACACTCCTTAACTTAGATTTATGATTGTATTAATTTTTTTAACTCTATCATTAAGATAACAACATAAATTAGAGTTGTGTACTGCTGAAAAGACTATGATTCACTAAATTTCAGGCTTTTTTAGATTTGCTAATATATATTAAGTTATTTTAAGGAATGCCAAAAGAAAAAACAAAGTATGTTTGCCAAGAATGTGGGCACGAGTACCCGCAATTCTACGGCCAATGCAGAAACTGTAGCAGTTGGGGTTCCATAGAGGAAGTAATCGAACAACCATCAACCACCGCTCTACAAAGGTTAGGTCTTGATATTGGCATGGGCACTCCAGAATCTCGAAAAGATAAATCTTCTGGTCAACCAAGGGCATCTTTTCGGTTATCCCAAATTTCTGACCAAAGTTTATCCCGAATGCCTTCTGGGTTCGGGGAATTGGATCGAGTTCTTGGTGGTGGAATTGTTCCTGGCTCTTTAGTGCTCGTTGGTGGGGAGCCAGGTATCGGAAAATCTACCCTTTTGTTGCAAGTGGCTAATCTTTTGTCTAGTAGATGTCGAGTTTTGTATGTCTCGGCTGAGGAGTCTGGGCAACAGGTAAAGTTGCGATCGCAACGTTTAATTGTGGCTATCAATGAAGAGGATAATGGTTCGGAAATAGACGAGTCTGAGGTAAATTCTCAAAATATGCCTGGTTTTGGCAATCTCGGAGCTGAGGAAACAGATAATAACGGAGACTCAGACACCGCTAATTCCCCCACGGAAAATTTGGACACGGCAAAATCTGAAAATAATGGCGAAATAGAAGGGAATAAATCCAAAGATAGTGATGAAGAAAATCCCACCAATATAGACCTGCACAATCAGGAGCAAAATCTATATTTGTTGCCAGAAACAGATTTAGAAGTGATTTTGAGAGAGTTGGAATCTCTCAAACCATATTTGGCTGTGATTGACAGTATTCAAACGATTTATTTTGCTTCGTTGACTTCTGCACCAGGTTCGGTTGCTCAGGTTAGGGAATGTACTTCGGCTTTGATGCAGGTGGCAAAGCGGGAGAATATTACTTTATTGATTGTTGGTCATGTAACTAAAGATGGAGCTTTGGCGGGGCCTCGTGTTTTAGAACATTTAGTAGATACGGTTTTGTATTTTGAAGGCGATCGTTTTGCTTCCCACCGCTTACTGCGTTCGATGAAAAATCGTTTTGGCGCTACTCACGAAATTGGTGTATTTGAGATGGTGGCGAATGGTTTGAAGGAGGTGCTAAACCCGTCGGAGTTATTTTTGGGGAGTCGCGATGATTATTCTTCGGGAACTTCAACTGTTGTTTCGATGGAGGGAACTCGTCCCCTTGTTGTAGAGATTCAAGCTTTGGTTAGCCCAGCCAGTCATGGTGCGCCTCGTCGTTCTACTACTGGCATTGATAGTGGTAGGTTACAGCAGATTTTGGCGGTTTTGGAGAAACGGGTTGGCATTCCTTTGTCAAAGTTGGATACTTATGTGGCAACTGTGGGTGGACTGAGTGTGGAGGAACCGGCCGCAGATTTGGGGGTGGCTATTGCTGTAGTGGCTAGTTTTCGCGATCGCGTGGTTGATGCGCGGACTATTTTGATTGGAGAGGTGGGTTTAGGTGGCCAAATTCGACCTGTTTCTCAGTTGGAATTAAGGTTAAGGGAGGCTGCGAAGTTGGGTTTTAAAAGGGCAATTATTCCGAAGGGTCAGCAACCACCGGATTTGGGAATGCGTATTTTACCTATTGCTAAGGTTATTGATGCAATTGTGGCGGCGATTCCGGCACAACCTCCGAGTATGGGGAATTAAGGATTTTTTCTTAAAAGTTATTCGCTAGGAAGTTAACTGACGGTGGGGGTTTGTCTGAGGCAATAAGTCCCGCGCTATATCTGAAAGATTAGCGTCGGGATACATGGACATCCCCCAAGCTGATTTGATTCGGCGGGGCGTATAAAGTCCGCCCGCAGGTGGCGGACACAGCCCCTTGTCAATCCCGGTAAAATCAGCAGTTACCGGGACTATGATTTATGGTAGAATCACTTTTATGATGATTCTTAACTACACTTATCGTATTTATCCCGATGAAAACAAGTCGAGTTACTCAATGAATGGCTCGAAACTTGCAGAGTAGCCTACAACTACGCTATTCGGGAACTCAAGGATTGGATTGCTTCAAGAAAGTGTCCAATCGATAGGTGCAGCTTGGAGTCAGAATACATTATGAGTGCAGATTATCCATTCCCTGGATATCAGCAACAACAAAACAATCTTCCCAAAGCTAAAAAAGAGTTTCCTAGATTGGCATCCGTACCGTCCCAAGTTCTGCAAACAACCATTAGAAGGTTGCATGATGCCTGGGACTTTTTCCAAAATCGAAGTTATGGATTTCCAAGGTACAAAAAGTATGGACAATTCAAGTCCATATTGTTTCCTCAGTTTAAGTCCAATCCAATTACAGGATGGCAAATTAAACTCCCTAAACTAGGAAAGGTCCAAATCAACATGCATCGCCCAATTCCTGACGGTTTTACTGTTAAGCAAGTGAGAATCGTCAAGAAGGCAATGGGGTGGTTTACCGTAGTTACCATTCAGTCTGACATTTCTCTACCAGAGCCTGTGCCTCAAGGTCACTTAATCGGCATAGATGTTGGACTGAATAGTTATCTAGCGACCAGTGATGGTTTTATAGAACCCGGACGCAAGTTTTTCAAGACAGAGCATCGTCGGCTGAAAGTGCTACAACGCAGACTGTCAAAGAAAATGACACGTTCAAGGAATTATGAAAAAGCCAGAATCAAAGTAGAAAAACAGCACAATCATATTGCCTTCAAACGCAAAGACTACCAGTTCAAGTTAGCCCACAAACTTTGTGAGATGGCCGGGACTATCTTCGTAGAAGATATTGACTTTAGAACCATGGCCAGGGGTTTTTTGGGCAAACATACTGTTGATGCTGGATTCGGACAGTTTAGGACTATCTTGTCCTATGTGGGGAAACAGCGAGGTGTTTACGTTGCCGAAGTTGACCATAAAGGAACATCACAAACTTGCCCAAATTGCCGCATTGAGGTGAGAAAGCAACTGTCCGATAGATGGCATAGTTGTCCAGAGTGCAAATACGAGGTCGATAGAGACATAGCCTCGGCACAGGAAATCTGTAACCGAGGCTATGAAATGCTTAGTACCCAGGGACTCTGGGGGAAAGAAATTGGCTGTCAAGTCTGGCTGTCGGGGGCTTTTTGTCTAGACAAGTGGCGTAGGGCAGCAATGTCTAACAGCGATGTTGGAAGCCCGCGCTGTAATCTCTGATTCAGCGTCGGGAGGATGTCACTCGCCACAATATTGGTATCAATAAAAAGAACAAAAATACCGATTTGCACGTCGTTTATGCTAAACGAGGCTCTGACAATTTAGCTAAAGGTCACGAAATTGAGATTCACGGTCCTTGTCGGATTGTTTATCGACCGCAGAAACCTCATAGTTGTGGAGCTACTGTTTGGATTGAAACTTTGGCAACCGTGACTGTATTTAATTTTGATGGTACAGTTAGTCGGGTTGATAGTAGATGGATTTGGGAAGAAGAGGAGATGTGGAAAATTAATAAGAAAAATATTGAGGAATTAATTAGTATTTCTGTTTAAGTAGTCAAATTTTCTCAATCATCAAGTATGTTTTCTCTCAAATTAGTAGATTAAGTAATTTTTGATTAATCTTTATAAGTGCTTAGGCAAAATTAATTACACAGTTCTCAATGTAATAATAAATCGCTGTATTCTTTGATTCTAAGCTATTACAGCCTTTGTTGTTTTCTCTGTTGACAAGGTTACTAATTTTGCATGACTACTTACCACCAAATTAGTAGATTAGGTTATTTTTGATTAATCTTTATACCACACACTAAATTGCAGGTAAATTTCACTATCTCAATCCTCCTATTATATAGAATCGGGATAATTAGTTATCGTATAATGAGCTAAGTCAGGATTCAGGATTTAGGAGAAAGGAACGATTTGAATATGAGAATTAGTAGAGGTATTCTATTGAAGGTTTGTATTGAGTGGAGATAGTAAGTGCAATAATTATATAACTGTATTTTATATTACTGGTCTCCTTTGGAGAATATTTTTAAATCTTTAGTTGTGAGATATGGCATAAATTTTTTTATAAAAAATGGAGTAGTTTACTAGCTATTTTTTTGGTAAATTAGCTACTTTACTTAATCCGATAATTCCAAGTTTTTATAGCTAAATCAATATACCAACCTAAATTTGTATGAGTTTGTGTTTGATATGACTCCCACCAAGTTCTATCCTCATCAGTAATAGTATTTGGTGTCACACCTTTTCAAATATAAATTAGTAGCCAGAATGTCGGATTATTTTGATATGAATTAACAACCTGGTTTAATACTTTAGACTTAGATATTTTAGCTACTCTTTTCCACTCCTCTAATTTAGGTAAATCTTGAGTGTAACGAAAAGCAACTTTAGCTAAATATAGATTAGCTCGGCTCCATTTTAATGTACCATCTCTATTATATTCAGCTACTTCTGAATTAATATCGAGTGTATTTTTATTATTCAAAGTTTCTTTAGTTGATACTAACCAATCAACAACAGAATCATTAGATAAAGGATTACTAGAATTTTTTAAAACAAATCCAAATCTTGCTACTGGTCTCTCTGACTTTGTGTCTACAGATGTCGGCAACCACAGAAATAAACATACATCTTTTCCAGAAGTATTAGTTATTTCTGCTAACTTTTTATGATTTTTTCCTTCACCCGTAGCATACAATATTTTTCTATAGCTAGTGCTCACCATTTCTCTTACTTTTGGTTGAGCAATTAATTGATTTCGCAAAGCCTGAAAATCTTTATCCTATTTTTTAGGAAGTCTAGAATAAAATTCCCAAGCAAAAGTGGGTAAACTTTTGCTATAAGATTCAGAGTTTAAATTTTTTCCTGGTAAGCCAAATATAGAATAGGGAATCTCATAAGTTTTTCCTGAAAGATTAAATTTAGGAATATTATTATCTGTTTCAATATCAATACTAAACTCCCACAAACAAAAATCATCCTCAAACTTAGAAGCTTCCTTATCTATATAATTATCCTCGTGAAAAGTAGGAGCGATCGCCACCAAATTTACAGGTAATGAATAATCTATTTGTTTGGCAAAAGGTTTCTTAATTAATAAAGCTTTCCTGTACCGAGTCAGCTAAGATATTAAACCCCTATCCTCTTCATTTTTTAACTCAATTATCACAGGTTGCTTTTCTAATTTAGTTCTACATAATAAATCACATCGCTGTCTATCAATAATGTATTGTCGTTTAACTAAATATAAATCGGGAAATATTTGCTCGAAATTATCTTCTATATAATCTTCTAAATCTTCTTCTGACTGAAATTTTATTTCTCCTCCCACATATAATAGCTTCCAACTTTCTTTCCTTATTTTATCGTCCCACTTTTTACCTGATGTTGTTAAATCTTCTCTTTTGAGATATGGCATAAATTGACTTATATAGCATTACGTATTTAGGTTAGGACAGTTTAATTGGGTTGAAAGCCAAGGTGAAGAGAGTACAGAAAAAGATATGTCCTAATGTATTCGCGTAGCACTATAGCAATTCCCAAAAAGAGTGAGGTACAAAATTCTATTCTAGGGAACAGGCAACAGGCAACAGGGAAGAAAAAAAAAAGTGTACCTCACGCTTCTTGAGAAACGCTATATAACTATTTAACTAGATTATGGTATTTAATTAGATTTTCCCACAGTTGTCGCCTACACCTAACAGGAAACATGAAAAACATTAGAATTTTCATCCTCAGAAGCACCAAAAAAAAACGGTATGGTGGGAGGATTGCAGGGAAAGAAAAAAAGTGATAGGATAAATACAGTGGGATTCGTCCGCCCCTACGCATGATTATTTATTCAACGTAATAGGGAAGCGATCACACTATGATTAGGCAGCACGATGGCCGACCATAGATAGTCATTCTAGAGTAGAGAGAAGACATGAGAATCTTCATTTTATTAAGCACCGAAAAAAGCGGGGAGAGAGTAAGGATTGCAGGGAAAGAAAAAAAGTGATAGGATAAACACAGTGGGAGTTGTTAGCCCCTACACATGATTATTTATTCAACGCAAAAAAAACCGAAAGATCGGGGTGCGTGGCGCACACCCTACTTAATAAACCCACCAACTAACTAAACAGCCTTACCAGAACTAATTTCCTGCTCTAAATTAAACAAAAGTTGTAAAGTCTGCATAGCATGACGCCTCGCCTCAATATCCTGCTGTGCTCGTAACTGCACCATCGGGTCATGTAAAATCTTATTCACAATACCCCTGGTTAAAGCCTCAATTACCTCTTGATGTTTTTCAGCAAATTCCGAGCCTAAACGAGATAAAGCTTTCTCTAATTCCTGTTCCCGAATAGTCTCTATTTTTTGCCTCAAAGAATTAATAGTCGGAACAGTCTCTAAACTTCTCCACCAAACATCAAAAGCCTCTACCTCTTCCTCCAATAAAACCTCAGCTTCCATCGCCATCTGCCGACGACTTTCTTGGTTTTGAGCAACAACCGCCTTCAAATCATCCACATTAAAACAACGAACATTTGCTAATTCACTAACATCAGTAGCAATATTACGAGGCACAGAAATATCGACCAACATTACAGATTTATTCGGATTTAAAATTGCTTCTAATTTAGCTTTATCTAAAATCGGTTCAGTAGCACCAGTGCTAGTAAATACCAAATCAGAATTACTAATAACCTGACCCATTTCAGACATAGAATGAACTTCTATATCTGCCTCTTTAAAACAATTTGCTAATTCTTGAGCACGTCCGACAGAACGATTAATAACTGATATTTTAGTAGCACCTTTTGCCAATAAATGTTGTACCAGTAATTTAGACATTTTACCAGCACCAATAATAGCTACTCGGTAGTCTGCCAAATTTTCTAACTTTATTTGAGCTAACTCTACTGCTGCAGAACTAATAGAAACAGCACCAGTACCAATACTCGTTTCTGTCCGAACCCTTTTTCCAGCAGTTACCGCTTGCTTAAATAAACGGTTAAGAATACGCCCAATACCTTTATATTGTTGTCCGAGTTTGTGAGTTTGTTTAACCTGAGCTAAAATTTGCCCTTCACCTAATACTAAACTATCAAGCCCGGCCGCAACTCGCATTAAGTGCATAATAGAATCTTCATGGAGCAATATAAATAAGTGGGGGCGGAGTAGATTTAAAGGTATTTTACTAGAGTCAGAAAGAAACTGAATTACCTCCCGAATACCAGGTTGCATTTCATTAGTAACAACATAAATTTCCAAACGATTACAGGTACTAAGAATGCCAGCTTCTTGAGTATAGGTTGCACCGCATAATTGAGTAATTGCGTTTTCTATTTGTGGTTCGGGAATACTCAGTTTTTCTCGAACTTCAACAGGAGCTGTTTTGTGGCTAAGTCCTATAACTGCGATATTCATGTAATTTTTCTTTGTTAATTTTGCTTTCTTTTTGATTAAATTAAATAATTGTATCAAGTAACATTAAATTTTAACTAGCTGTCAGCTATTAGCTACTAGCAGTCAGCGCGGATAGTCCACATAAAAAAGACATCCTATAGCTTGGGTTGAAATCCCCGACTTCTATAAGTCCTTTAATTTTAGTCAGGGGTTGAAATCCCCTTCTAAAAAGCTGTTTGCGTTTGCGTAGCATCCCGTAGGGAAGTATTCCGTCAGGAAACGCTTTTAAAATATAAACTTTCTCTTGTCAAGTCTAATTATGTTTTTGTCATGTTACTCGATCTAAATTCAATTTAATTACCCATAAAATTTTCAAGCTTTGTGTAATCTAGCATCAAAAAATATCAGGCTCATTTCATTCTAGATTTTAGCAATGAATTTACTTACTTTCAGATAGCGAAAGATAAATTATCGGAAGATATAAATCACGTATTTTCGTAAATACATAACATGGCACAGTTTAGAATGAAATAGCCCTGAAAAAATATAGAGTATTTATTTCTGTTAGTATCAGTCATAATTCATCAATATTATGTATTTTGATGAATTTATCTATATTTGATTTTTTTGAAAAGTTTACACTCTTTTAAATCGGAAATTATTAAGAACCATATTAATGATCGATATCTGTAAGTTCGGAGCTTTTAGTTTTTGGTGAAAATTATCTCCACACCTAGTAAATATCATTTAATATAGCAGTACTTATTACCAATAAACCTGGAATTTAATGGATAAATAACGAACATTAGGAAGTAGAGAATAGGAAAATAATTTCGTTTTTTGGGTAATTTTTCACCATTAAATTTTTCCTATTCCCCATTTCCCAAATAATCTTTCTATTTCAGTTGCAGTGATTTTGTTTTCGTCTCGTCAAAAATATGGATAGTATCCACAAACCGAGCTGTTTTTGACTGAGAAGAAATAACTAAACTTTGAGTACGAGCCCCACCATTAAAAAAGCGAACCCCTTCCATCAGAGTACCTGGTGTAATACCACAAGCTGCAAATAAAACTGTTTGCCCACGAGCCAAATCTTCAGCATTGTAAACTTTATCTGGATCTTCGACACCCATTTCTTTGAGTCGAGCAATATTATCTTCTTTGCTTTCTCCAATCAGACCAGTTTTAACAATAGCTGGATCGTAGATTAACTGCCCTTGGAAGTGACCCCCTAAAGCACGCATAGCTGCAGCCGAGATTACTCCTTCGGGAGCAGCACCAATACCCATCAAAGCGTGGATATTTGTACCAGCAAATGCACAAGAGATAGCTGCGGAAACGTCTCCATCGCTGATTAGACGAACTCTTGCACCTGCTTTGCGTATTTCATTAATTAGTTCTTTGTGACGTGGGCGATCCATCACTACCACTACTAGGTCTTCCAAAGCACGACTCATGCACTCTGAAAGAATTTTCAGGTTTTCAGTGGCAGACTTGTTAATATCTACATGATTTCTGGCTACTGCTGGAGCAGCTAGTTTTTTCATATACAAATCTGGTGCAGCTAACAAACCATTCTTCTCAGAAATGGCCAATACTGCCATAGAACCATTTTGACCATAGGCCACTAAGTTTGTACCTTCGCAAGGGTCAACTGCAATGTCAATCTCAACTAACTCATCTGGGTTACAGTAGTTTTGAGCATCTGCCTGAGTACAAATACCCACTTCTTCTCCGATGTAGAGCATGGGGGCTTCATCTCGCTCCCCTTCACCAATTACAATGCGACCCCGCATATGAATTTTGTTCATGCGTTCCCGCATCGCCTCTACAGCTACTTGGTCTGCAGTATTTTTTTCACCTTTACCCATCCAACGGGCTGAGGCGATCGCTGCTTGCTCAACGACTTCGATAATTTCTAAACCAATTACGTTATCCACGATTTTTTTATCCTCCCAACGGCTGAGAAAAGCCTTTTTGATTTGGCACTCCCAGTGTTAAAGTCTATCAGAGGGAGGGATCGGGTTAGGACTTTGTGGGGGGGAAGTTGATGTTAAGTTTTATTTCGCTGGCCATTTAATTGCACATTTGTTTGTTTATACCTATCGTTGTCTGGTTGCTGAAGACTTTGATAATATTAACTTTGTGATATTGGCAGTGCTTGTTTAAGATAGCTGAGAATATACTAAATAATAAATTGAAGCTTCTGTAGCAATTTGCTAAATCCTAATTTACCAAAAATTATGGGTCTAAAGCCTCGCCCACAAGCGGGCGACTTATGTGACATAATTATTTGCGTAGTGGTCGATGTACGCAAAATGTTTATACTTGAGTACAAGCTTAGAGGCAAAAAATCTCAATACAGGGCGATAGATGAAGCTATTCATACAGTTCAGTTTGTACGCAATAAATGTTTTAGGTACTGGGAAGATAACCGAGGTGTTGGACAAAAGGATATTTATAAATACACAACAGTATTAAGAAATGAGTTCTCATTTGTCAAAGACCTCAACTCTACTGCTTGTCAACAAGCTGGCGAGCGAACTTGGACTGCTATTTTGAAATTCTACGACAACTGCAAGAAATCCCCCCAAACCCCCCTTAGTAAGGGGGGAATAAAAGGGGGGATGGGATATCCTAAATATTCAAAACGGACTCGCTCAGTTGAGTTCAAAAAGTCAGGATGGAAAATAGATAGAGACAGCAAGCGACTAACTTTTGCTGATAATAAAAATATTGGTGAGTTAAAGTTAATCGGCAGTAGAGATTTATACTATTTTCAAGAATGGCAAATACAACGAGTAAGAATAATTAGGAGAGCCGACGGATATTTTGTTCAGCTAATATTGAAGCTTGACGTTAGAGATATAACTCCATAACTGAAACCTACTAGGAAATGTATGGGAATCGATGTAGGATTGAAATATTTCTATGCTGACAGTAACAAAAATACTGTTGAATGTCCTAAATACTATCGGGAAGCAGAAAAGCATTTAAATCGGTTGAATCGTAGAAAATCTAAAAAATTAAGAAAAGGTAACAAGCAGTCCAATAACTACATAAAAGCAAGAATTAGATACGCAAAGGGATATTTAAAAGTAAGTCGGCAGCGAGAAGAGTCTGTAAAGAAACTAGCACTCCGTTTAATTCAGTCAAACGACTTGATAGCCTACGTAGACGTGAAGTGGCTTGCCGAAGGCTAGATTTAAAGATCAAAAACCTTGTGCGTAATCGAAAACTAGCTAAAAGCATTAATGATGCTGCATGGTCACTTTTAAGAAAATGGATTGAGTATTTTGGGATTAAATATGGCAGATTAACTATTGCTGTTGCTCCCGAATACACAACCGAAGAATGTTTTAATTGTGGCAAAAGAATCAAAAAATCTCTATCAGTTAGAACTCACAAAAGCGCACCGCCCGCGCTGAGGTTTCCTCAGCGTATAGGATGGAGCAAGAAGCTACCCAGGGGCACTGGGGAAGTTGGTCAGAAGACCTAAACGCTTGGGGAGATTTAGCCTCTATCTTGGTTGGTAATAATACCTGTCAAGAGAAGCCGAATCAGTGAACTAAGAATCCTCCTGCGTTCACGCGCCAGGAGTGTCAAAAAATGAAAACGAAGGAAACTAACATTAATATTGGGGACGAAGGTGTGAGTAGTAAGGTAGTTGTGATTACAGATTCCCAGTTTGAAACTGAAGTTGAACAGTCAGAAAAACCTGTACTTGTCTATTTCTGGGCTAATTGGTGTGGACCCTGTAAATTGGTGTCCCCTTCTATAGAGGTTATGGCCACAAAGTATGGCGATCGCCTCAAAGTGGTCAAAATGGAAGTAGACCCTAATCCAAAAACGGTCAAGCAATATGAAGTCCAGGGAGTACCTGCGCTGAGAATTTTTCAGCAAAATGAGTTATTAGCTAGTTATGAAGGAGCAATTACGAAGCAAGGTTTAATAGATTTATTAGAGCCTCTTTTATCCTAAACAAAGTGGCGTTGCATAGTGAAGAATGATTGTAGACTTGGGATGCCTGAAGAGTGAAAATTGGAGAATTACTAGGATTAAATGATTAGTATTAGTTTTTTTTAAGTCAAAGTCAGAACGAATTTTTTGGAGTATCATTTGATAATGTGCAAATCAAAAAAAAACGAACTGCTAGATATAAAGAAAAAAAATCTTTGATACTTTCTGAGTTATTGCTTGAGGTTTTCTAAATACAGGGTATTTGGTGGTTTATGAAGTACAGTATATCTCCTTTGAAAATACAGCACTTTTTAGGAAGCGTGAAGTACAGTTTTAAGATTAATCTTTTTTTCCCTACTCCCTACTCCCTAAAGTCCTAAAATTTTTTACCCGATCGACTCCAAAACTGCTGTAGTTTTTGAAGTGCTTAGTCGGATTAATTTTTTACGGGGTCAGTAAAAAGCCTCTCTTTTTTAATTAAAAATTGAAGCAGGTAAGCTGATAAAACAGTACGATATAATAAAAATAATACCAATTTTATCTGAGACTGCACAGAATTATGAAATATCTTAATTCATCAGTCGTTATGTTTGGTTGTATTCGGTTAATTCTTTTTTAGGTTTTATTCTATGCAACTTCATTATAAATTTGGTATTATAAAACTTATGATATCTGTTTTAAGACTTATTTTTTATGAGTAAAATCAATCCAGGATGCTGATAAATTATTAATTATCCAACAGAGGTAATTATTGATTGTGGAAAAGGAATATGCTGTAAAACTTTTGGTAATGATTTTTGTACCTCAAACAGGTAGTTGGGAACCAGTAAAAATAGAAAATACCCACTTGCTAATATATTAGCTAACTAAAATGCAGTTATCAAAACGTTTAGAACCTCTTAGCTTTAATGTATTTGCTGATATGGATCGAGCAAAGGCAAGAGCAAAAGCAGCAGGGCAAGATTTAATAGATTTGTCTCTAGGCTCTTCTGACTTACCAGCGCCTCCCCATGTATTAGAAGCGATCGCCCAATCTCTACAAGACCCTAGCACCCACGGTTACTTATTATTTCATGGCACTCAAGCCTTTAGGCAAGCAGCAGCTAAGTGGTATACCCAGAAATTTGGCATCCCAGTAGATCCAGAAACAGAGGTACTACCTTTAATTGGCTCGCAGGAAGGCACAGCTCATTTACCTTTAGCTGTACTTAACCCTGGGGATTTTGCTTTGCTGCAAGACCCTGGTTATCCATCTCATAGTGGTGGGGTCTATTTGGCAGGGGGTCAAGTTTACACAATGCCTTTACTGGCCGTGAATGGGTTTTTGCCTGTTTTGGAGGAAATACCTGAAACAGTATTGGCTCAGTCAAAGATGATGGTTTTGAGTTATCCTCATAATCCCACTACAGCGATCGCTCCTCTATCTTTCTTTCAAAAGGCGGTTATATTTTGCCAAAAGCATAATTTGGTCTTAGTTCACGATGCTCCATATCTAGACCTAGTATTCGAGCTATCTTCGGAGGAAAATATTACTAACCCAGCCGTTGCCCCTTCAATTTTTCAAGCCGACCTAGAAAAGAATGTTTCCATAGAATTTTTTACCATGTCTAAGTCTTATAGTATGGGAGGTTTCAGGGTTGGTTATGCCATTGGTAATGCTGAGTTAATTAAGGCTTTGCGACAAGTAAAAGCTGCCATTGATTTTAATCAATACCAGGGAATTTTCAATGGAGCGATCGCTGCTTTAACAGGCCCTCAAGAGGTGGTCAAAGAAACTGTAGAAACTTTTCGTCAACGTCGGGACGCCTTTGTTGGGGCATTACATCAAATTGGCTGGCCAGTGCCAACTCCTACAGCCACCATGTATGTTTGGGCCAAGTTACCGGAATTATGGGCCAAGGATTCTGTAAAGTTCTGTGTTGACCTGGTGGAAAATACTGGGGTGGCAGTGGCTCCAGGGGCTGGTTTTGGTAAGGCCGGAGAGGGATATGTGAGATTTGCTTTAGTGCATGAACCGGAGATTTTGTCAAGGGCTGTAGAGAGAATTTCCGAGTTTTTGCAGAAATAGTGTTCTAAACCGCTTGGCGATCGCCGTCAATCGCCATAAAGTCAACGATAGGATAAATCAGTTTAAAAACATCAAAACAAGTGAGAGTGGTTATTTCCTGAAAGTGGACGGGGGAAATACCCACTTTGAATTTTGAGTTGATTTTGAGTCTACAGAAATCACAAAAATAATTATAAGTAAAAAGTATTAATCAGTTATGCTCGGAATCATTGTTTTATATTTTGATTATTTCAGTAAAAATACATAAGTGATTACTACCATGATTAATCACGACTAAACTTTACTGAATCTTCATATAAAATCAGCAAAAAAGTATGGCTTTTTATTTTAAACGTGACTATAATAAATTTAAGCGAAACCAAAAAGCTGAACAAACTGGTAAATCATATAAACAATAAGTACAGGTGCACTATTATAGATAATCAAATCAAAAAATCACAAAATTAGGTGATTTGAAACACATATACAGCTTGACAAGCCATGTTTTGATTAACCTAATAGATAAATTTCAGTTTCACCAGTCATTCATATTTATTTTTTGATTTCGCTATTTTTGAAAACAAACAATTTTGAGGAGAAAAAATAATGCTAGGACTTACAAAAAAATTCTTAATTAGCACTTCTGTTATTGCTGGTATGAGTGCTGTAGTGGGTGCTCCAGCAATGGCTGCTGGTTTTAGTGCTTCTGGTACTGCTGGTACTGACTACTTCCTTTATAAACAGGTAGGTGCAAATACTGTACTAGATAACACTGCTGATTTGAATACTATCTTACAAGGAAATAGCTCCGCACCTGGTGGAAACGTTGAGCTAGGTATTCTAGATAATAATTTCAATAATGTTACTACCCTCTCTGGCGATGTTGCTGGTAAGACTCTTACTCTGAGTAATTTGACTGCTGCTGACTGGACTGAGGAACTTAAAACTGAATGGTTTGATGGACTTTGGGGACAAGTCGAACAAAAGAAAAGTTCTTTCGTAAACACTTTCTATAATTTCGGCGGTACTCAAGAAGATATGTATAATTTATTTGGATCGATCGGTGGATTTGAACGTTCTAGCGATCCTAATATCTCCTACATCAATGCTAACAACAGTAATATTGATATTGGTTTAGCAGGTCACTACAATTTAGATGATAAATATGGAGATATGGTAGAAAATGCAGTAGTAAATGCAGTAACAAACCCTATACAGAAAATGTTAGTTGCAAATCTAGTGGATGGTGTATTAGATGGTATCCAAGCTAGTGAAGTAGTCAAGTACGAATATGGTGGCGACACTGGTTTCCTCTATAGCTTCTTTGCTACTGACTCTGGATTAGTTGAAATTGGCGATGGTAAGTCTCATACTGGTAATTATGAAGTTAGTCTTGCTGGCGTTATCAGCCCTGAAGAGCCAAAAAGAGTACCTGAACCTTCTGCTATGTTAGGTCTAATGGCTATTGGTGGTTTATTTGCTGCTTCTAAGCGTAATTCTCAAAAGAAAGCATAAATTTTTCTATCGGTTATTTGTTAAGTAGTGGGAAAACAGAGAATATTTGGGAGTCGATAGGCTCCCTTATTTTTCGTTTATTTGTCAAAGCTAATGATTTTGAGTCGCTACCCCGTGAGTATAGAACCTCATCTTTAATATAATTCGGCTAATTAGTTATCGTATGATTGAGGACTGCAGGAGTCTCCGAGTTAGGAGTTAGAAGTTAGGAATCAGGAGTTAGGAGGGAAGAATAAGAAGGAGTCTCCGAGTCAGGAAGGAAGAAAGAAGGAAAAAGAGGGAAGAAGAAGGAACAAGAGGAGAAAGTTTTTTCATCACTAATTATTCTGAGATGATATAACCGGATTTTATATAAGAACGGGGTTTCTTATCAAATCTGGTAGTATCGGATAAGCAAAGAAACCGGGTTTCTTATCAGTCTCCAAAGTTAGGAAATTTGATGAGATATCCGGCCGATTATTTGAAAGATAAAAACCTTTGTACAATAATCGGACGTTGAATATTGTTGTTTTATTATTTGGCGATCGCGACTAAAATTAGAAACCTTCAAAATTAGGAAAAAGTGAGAATCATCCCGCCGTGATGCAACGTTAAATATCTCCTTCTTAAGATAATGGTTGGGATTCCAGTTTCAAAGCATCAACAACTTTTTCGTACTCAATTTTAACCTGAGAAAAAATCTCTGACAGCTCTGGTGGTGTAGAAGTATTAGACTCGTATGCCAAACGAGCTATAGTTTCTAATTCTTGACAGATTTTATAAAGAGTAAAAGCACCAAGAGTACCACTAATTGATTTCAAAGAATGAGCTGCTTCTTTCAATACCTGTGGGTCAGCTTTATCAATAGCAATACTAATATTTTCCAGCAGTTGGGGAGAGGTTTCTAAATAAATTTGTACTACTTCATCTAAGGCTTCTACTTCTTTCAAACTTTCTATTATTTTTGTATCCAGAACAATATTTTCAAGTGCAGTAGAGGTATAATTTTTGTTGTCGCTCCAACGATCGCTTTGTTTAGATAAAGGAGACTTTAGTAAAGCAAGTGTTTCTTTTCTCATTGATACAATAGGTTGAGATTTGCTCAAAGCTTCTACTAACTGATCCATCCGTATAGGCTTACTAATATAATCATCCATACCAGCCGCTATACATTCTTCACGATCGCCTTGCATAGCATTAGCTGTCATAGCAATAATTCGAGGTCTGAGTTTAGAAGTTTTATCTAATTGATTAACTTGATTTTCATATTCATCACGAATACGACGAGCTGCTTCTAGACCATCCATTAAAGGCATTTGTACATCCATCAAAACCACATCGTAGGGGAAATTATGCACAGCTTCCAACACTTCTAAACCGTTGCTAGCCACATCAGCACGATATCCCATGCGTTGTAAAATTTGCAAAGCTACCTTTTGATTTACTAGATGGTCATCTGCTAACAAAATACGCAATGGTAACTGCTCTGCTAGCAGAGGAATAGTTTGAGAAGTCAATTTATTTTGACCTATTACTCTGACTTCAATACCTTTACCACAAACAATATTTAGTAATATTTGATAAAGCTGATACTGTTTAATAGGTTTGTTCAAAACTGCTGCAAATAACTGTTCAGAAAGATTAATTTCTTGTTTACCTACAGAAGTTAGCATAACCAGGGGTAAATCCTGAAAATCTGGATTTTGGCGAATTTTTCTGGCTAAGGTTAAACCATCAATTTTTGGCATTTGCATATCTATAACTGCCACATCAAAATGTTGTTCTGTAGCAATTAATTCCAAGGCTACCATAGCACTTTCTGCTGTAGTAGGTGTCATTTTCCAGGACTCGGCTTGCTTAAATAGAATCTTTCGATTAGTGCTATTATCATCAACTATTAGTATTCTTTTGCCAACTAAATTTGGTTGATTTCCTCTTACACTATTAGTTTCAAGTAATTTATCTTTAATCGTTTTAACAGTACATTTCGTAACTATAGTAAAATAAAAAGTTGAGCCTGATTTTTTATTTATAGAGTCTATTTTTAAGTCTAAAACAGGCAATCTATAGGTTTCTGGAGGATTACCACCAACCATACCCATACTCTCAACCCACATCCGACCACCCATCATCTCAGCTAATCTTTTGCTAATAACTAATCCTAAACCTGTACCACC